>PXEC01000076.1 GCA_003566255.1 Candidatus Peregrinibacteria bacterium
CATTGCTTTTACAAATATGGGGTTCAATATTGGAAACTTCTTTCTCGAGCCAACAAATAAAAGTATGAAACCTTGCAAAGCATTGTCTCGGCTCCATTTTTTAAAACCTCCTTTCCTTATTTAAAAATCAAGGTGCAAATTAGTTAATTTTATAACAGGCAAAACATTTGTCAATTAAAAACAAAGGCCAAGCTTTAACTCGCTTGGCGCCTGATAAACCCCCTTAAATTGTCGCCTTTATTCTTTTTCTTCTCCTTCCCCTTTTTTTCTTTTTTTTAAAGAGGGATATTAGCATATCTATCAAAAGATATGCTAACGAGAAAAAAAATATTGCTACGGGCGTCGCCATCACTATTTTAGTGTATAAATATGGCGACGTCCTATAGGCTTCGTAAAGAATCAGAATCTCTGCAAAGTCCACCCTATCCACCTCCTTTTTGTTTTAAAATCTCAATTGCTCCCGCAATCTTTCCTTCCAACCCTTTTTTGCAGGTTAAAAGGTTCCATTGCGGGTGGCCCTTCCATACCTCGCGGGTAGCATACTCAAGACGGACTGCCTCCTCCGCCTCTTCAAACCTACTAGTATTGTTGGTTTTCCCGTATAAATCAGGGTCACCAACAGACAACGATTCAAGATGAAGAACGGCTTCATAGCGAGCTAACGCCTCGCTATGGTCAACACCATACTTCTTACAGAAGGCGTTGACTCCGCCCGGAGTGTAGGCTGCTCCGTCAAGTAATCCCCGGTCACAAATAAGGATCTCTGCTCCTTTTTCAGCCGCTACCAGCTCATAGCCGGCTTCCAGCTGAATCTGAACCGGAAGTACTGCCGTCTGAAAGACCTCCTGCCACTTGGGAGACCATTCCATATCTTTCCCTGGCAATGGAAAGCCCCCGGAAAGTAGCATGGTTGCCACCTCCGGCACCACCAATGCTTTTCCTGCAAACTCTCTCCGCAGGACCTCCAGCACAGTCGTCTTTCCGGCGCACGGACCGCCGGTTAAAACAATCTTTTTCATTTTATTCACTCCCTCAAAATTTTTTATTAAAATAGCTTTACTTTTGGATAAAGACCCTACTTTTACAAAACGGAATGTTTAGCTCTCAAGCAAGATGTCAAGCAGACTACCTGATTGATCAACAACATTAAGTTTCTGTTGTTTTTCAATCGATAAACGGTCTATCATCCGGCTTATCTTTGAATTCATAACATCAAGCCGGATTGGTTCCATGTTTTTTGATAACATATAATTTATCGTTGCCGTCAAAAGTGAAAAGCCAATTCCTTGACCTCTGTAATCGTGAAGAATATAAAGACCAACGATCGTCGGTTCGCCGGTTCTCATTTCTCCCAAAGGAGCAATAGTGGCAATACCAACAATCTTTTTCTTCACTACAGCTAAAACAACTTCTTCCACGCATGACCAGCGGTCACCGGAAAGAAGTAGCCCAATGGCCATCCCCGGGTTAGCATCATGCAATAAATGGACCCAATCAACAACCTTATCCTTTGAAGTAATCTGAATTTCCATTATTATTATCTCTCCTTTTTTTATTTTAAAGAGCTCTGTTTCGGCTTTTTGGCCTCATCAGCAGAGATACACATCTCTGAACAGATACAAGTTTTTTGGCGAGAAACTTGCAAAACTCACCCCATTTTCCGATGCCGCAGACCTTATAGGGTTATCCATCTCACCCATTTCAGCCGTGCGCTCCCCGAGCGGGGAATTTCGCCTTTCATCCTCGGAAAAAGGACGTATCCGTGACTCACTTAACCTCACCATTAACGGTTAAGAGTTTTTAGCACGGAGTTTTTTACCGGCCGACCTTTGGTTGAAAGGTCGTTTTCGTCGGAAGAGGAATTTTTTGCTCCTTTTCTTCCGACTCTGCCGGCTTCCGCCTACAAACGCTGAAAGCGCTTGACACCGATGATTTTACCATCGGCATCACGCACTGCGCTTTCGGGGCCGGTATCCGGCCCAACAACGTCAGTGCGCGCTCCTTTCAACGCCTGTAAAACCAGCATGGATACGATATAAATCGTATCTTCCACTGGTTCAGGCAGCCCGGTCACAGAACCGAAGGTGGATTTAACCACCTTAATTCCGTTAACCTCTCCCACTTCTTCGGTAGAAGAGGTTGCCCGAGCTACCTCCCCACTGGGAGGTAGGCGGAGCTCAATCCCCTCCTCAGAGATTATGTTAATCTCATGAGGAGTGAGATTGACCAACTTTGCCATTTTTTTCCCTCCTTTCTGGGCAGAGCGGACTCAAGTCCCGAATACCCGAGAAAAAATGGCTCGACCGTAAGTGGTAATAACGACTAGCTCTCAATTAAGAGCAATTGCCTCCCACTTATAAACTCCCGTCTTCGGAGCGTTTTTGCCAATTTCCGGCACACAATCCTTCGGCAAGCTCAGGACAAGTCCTTTCGACAAGCTCAGGACAAGTCCTTTCGACAAGCTCAGGATAAGCCCCCAGATAAAATAACTCTGTGCCTGTGGACTTCCGAAGTCCACAAGAGACAAGCCCTCAGATCGAATAACTCTGTGCCGGAAACCGGCAGTGTAATATTAAATTAAAAAGAACAGTTTGTTATTTTAAATCACTCCCATATCAATCTACCAATATAAATTGATAAACTGGTGTAGGAGGGGGACATCTCAAGAACCACTTGGATATCCCCAGAACCCTCTCTTTAAAAAAATTCGCTTGCAACACGTTCGTCCCAGGTCAATACCAGCAGCTGCTCACCATCCCACTTGTAATAATGAGAGCTGGGAGCACCGTAGAGCCGACCTCCATAGCTGGTGCGAAAAACAACCTCTTTGGGTATTACGGCAACCAATTGGTCGCCTGAACCCATCCGTCCGGCCGCGCCTTGCGCGATTGTGCCCGTGATTAGAGTCTCGCCAGGAAACTCCGCAAATACCGGAAACTCTCTGTCCATCCAGTCCTTTTTGGTCTCACCCGTGCGGTCGCCAGTATGACTATTTGAGCCGCGAAAACCAATCTTAGTGTTGAAAACACAGATGATTTTCTCATCTAAATCCGCTTCGGTTTTTGCGAACAACTTGGGCTTGCCAGCTTTTGTTGTGCCAACTTCCGCGGCGTAGATTACTACCTGTCCCTTTTCCTTCCATTCCTTGTAAAGACCGTTCGGAAGCTGGACAGGCAAAACTCCTCTGGAACGACCACGGCCATCTTCGCCTACAATAATCGCCGGGATATCAATCCCTGCACTTTTAAGGGTTAGACTATCAACTAATCCTCCTTTTGATACGAAGCCAGAAGACACGGTAAAAACATTAAACATGATAATACCTCCTCAGAAGTTTTTTGCTATCATCGGCCAACAAATATTTAGCCGACCTCCAGCACACAACCTTCTATCTCTCATAAAAAGCTCTGTGCCGGAAACCGACAATGTAGTATTAAAATAAAAAGAACAGTTTTAATTCCTCATTTTTCAGATTACCTATATATAACAGATAATCTGGAAAATGAGGAGGGATTTAACCTGGGCTCCCTCAGGGCCCTTCTCGTTTTTGTTGTTTCTTCAACAACACGGCACGAGACCAGCCGGGAAACTTTGCCGCCTTCCAACGCCTTATAATTTTATTCCCTTAATACTCGCTTCAGGAAATAAAATGTTTCAGCGCCGGTCTCCCTTCAGTTTATACTGATGGGCGAGAGCTATGCCCTCACGGCTTATCGGAGTTTACCAACTCCGCACAGAAGAAAACGAATTATTCTTCGTCTTCTTCTTCTTCGGTTCTGGTCTCACAAGGAGACCAAAACCAGGAGTAATCTGCACCGCACCGGGTGCAGACACCCTTTTTATCAAACTCGTGCATTCTAGCCCCTCCTTTCTTGGCCATGATTTGCAAAGAAAACTTCCTTTGCAGGCCAGTTGAAGCGAGAATAAAATCTTCAAATTTAATTAAAAACTTTATTCTCACTTCAATAAAAAGGTTCGTAATATTAAATTAAAAAGAACAGTTTTAATTCCTCATTTTTCAGATTACCTACGAATACAGATAAGCTGAATAATGAGGAACCTATTTAACCATAATAGGTTCCATATTTTTCCGGGGAACCCTCCCCGGTTTTTTCCCCTGGAAGGGCGCGGCTGATGAACCGGACAAAAAAATTGCCGCGCCCTTTTTTGGCAGTTTTTTTGGAGGGGTTCTGCCAACCCCTCCCCCAATTTTAGCTCTCACGGGTCGGGGGTACTTCGGCACGTACTCCCGTGAGAGCAAGGTTGCAGCTTCATACAACCTCCTTTCTGGGGGAGAGTAGAGAGTAGGTGCAGGCGCATTATTTGCGCAAAGCAAGCCTCTCTACTACTCTCCCCTCAATGAATCTTCGGAGTTTCCTCCGAGAATCTAACCTTTAAACTTATTGCTTAAAAACTAAATTCTCGGAAGAAAATATTATAAAAAGAACTTTTGTTTTTTATAAAAACATTCCTGAGGGCAAAGGGGGGTTAGTCCTTCTCCCTCAGCCGATGTTTTTATAAACAACGGTTGACCGAAGTGTTGTTTAAAGGGGCTGCATCGCTTTTTTAAAAAGCAACTTTGCCACTCTTTTACTTAACACCGCATAAAAGAAATTGGGTTGTCGTCCAATACTTTTTATGTTTCTTTTTTTAAAGAACCGGTCGGCTGACAACTTGAGATAATAACAATCGCCTGCCTCTCTTCTCAAGATCAAACGATTATCATTAATTCCCCTGTAAGCTTAAAAGCTGCTTTCTCAATTAAGTAATAATTGAGAAAGGAATAAAGAAAAATAATTTTCTCCACTCCCCTCTCAACTTTTTATCCTGAACTCTGCCCAGTGAAACAAAAACAACCAAGAAACCTGTTTCCTTTTGTAAGAAAAGAGATCTCTTGGTTGTTTTCCAAA
>PXEC01000145.1 GCA_003566255.1 Candidatus Peregrinibacteria bacterium
CCCGCTTTAGCGGGGGCCAAGCCGTTTTTCGCTCGGACATCCCCCTTTGGGAACCCGCATAGCCCAACCGTTTAGTTAACAACCATAAAAACTGGGGTCTTTTCAACAAGACGCGACCGGCTAGCGCGGAATCGGTTCAAGTAGCGCCCTGAACGTCGCTTCTTCCCAGGCTTCAAAATATCTTTCCGGGAGTCTTTCAATGTGTTCTTCGCTCAAATTCTCAAGAGGCAGATATTTCAACGGATCCACATAAGTTCCGTTCAATAGAAATTCAAGATGCAAATGAGGTCCGGTAGTCATGTATCCCGCGCCCAAAGTTCCCGGCATGCCTCCACTAAGCCCTATAATCGCCCCCTGTTTGATCATTTGCCCCTCACTGACCAGTATCGCGCTTATGTGGCCGTAAACTGTCATGAAACCGTTGGCGTGCGCGAGAATGATGTAACTGTAGCCGTAACCATTATCTCTTGTGGTGTAAACGACGGCATCGGCGGCGGCCCTAACGGGAGATCCCTGATAAACGGGGATATCCACGGCATTATGCCGCATGCCAAAAACTCCGTAATAAGAGGGGTCTCTGAAATAAGCGCTAATGCCTCGGGTCGGCTCTACCGGCCACACAAAATCCACATCGCCGGGCAGATCATAATCAAAATGAAAATCCAAAAGGGATCTGTTTCTTTCTTCCAACAGAAGACTGTATTTTTCAGGGTCAAAATCTTCCCCTTCTTCATCGATTTTCTTTTTAATAAAGGAAACAGCATCAGAAAGACCTCTTATATCGTCTATCATTTCTTCCTGCTCCTTTTCCGTTTGTTCCAAAAGTTGACTGTATATTGCTTCTTGTCCTCTTGTAATTCGCAACAAATCCTGTTTCGATGCTTTCTGCATCTCAAGCTGTTCCTTCTCCAGTTCCAGACTGTTTTTAAGTTCTTCCAATTCAAATCTTTTCGCGGCCAAGTCGAGTCTTTTTTCATCGAGTTCGCCATGTATTTCCGCCAGTCTGTCTATCAACTGGATCCCGGTTTCATGCAGAAGATTAAGATAATCAAGATCCCTAAGATTATCGCTCACGCTACCATCAGCGAGCAGAAGCTTTATCGCGTTCACGGATCCGTCTTCGTCAAAGAAGAACAAATTATTCTCCTCCTTGTACAAGATCCGCACATAATCACGCACAAGACTTTTTTGATACTCAAGCGCGATTTCTCGTATTTCAATTTCCTCAAACAGAAGAGAGATCAGATTTTCCTTCTCCACGATCTGTCTGATAGCCTCCACAAGTTTGCTTGTTGTCAGCTCGATTTGATCATCTATGTTGGATAATTGTTCTTCCAGAGTCATCTTGTCTTCCCTGGAAAGTTCAAGACGTTGGCGCGTGCCGGATATATTGGTTAGAAGCTGACGATAATCAGTTTTGGAAAGGTTCAAATCCCTTTGCAGTCTTTGAATAAAAGCGTCATTTTCAGCAGAGGATGATTTTTTCAAATCGGAGTCGTCATCGGTTTCGTCCTTTGGATCATCCTCGGTGTCATGGGAATCGGCAAGATCAATGTTCCGGGTTATCGGCTGGGGATAGGCCTCATCGACGGACTCGGTATCTTCTTCAGCCGGCTCACTAAAATGTTCAAAGTCATACAGCAAAAGCGAGGGATGCTCATCATTTGCCAGACTCATCGCGGCATTTCCAACAAGTATTCCCACTACGGCTAAAATTGTAAGATATCGGTTCAATTTCATCCCAGTATTTTACCACAAAAAGACTTGCAAATAAACCCAATATTGGCTAGGATCACAAAGCAATTTAATTACAAACCATGTCACACAAGAAAGCGGGAGGATCAACAAGTAACGTGCGTGATTCGGAATCAAAGCGGCTTGGAGTCAAAGTTTTTGGAGGACAAGTTGTGAAAGCCGGAGGCATTATTATTCGTCAGCGCGGCACAAAATATTTCCCCGGGGAAAATGCGGAAATGGGGAAGGATTGCACAATTTACTCTCTGATTCCCGGAAAAGTTCACTTCACAGAGAAGGCGCTAAAAAAATACGACGGGAGAACATTCAAGGATAAAATAGTAAACGTTCGCCCGCTAGCCTCAAAATAGTTCATGTCTTTGGAATCTTTTACAGGATTTGAGGGCGGAGAAGGGATGTCCGAAGCGGCCTTTGAAGCTTTTAAGGAGAAGATGAAAGCCGCGGCGGCTCAGATCGCGGCAATAAAAAAGGAGGAAGGGAAGCAGAAAAAGAAAGAGGAAGAACTTCACAGGGTGCTATTGAAGTTTATTCAGCGAAGCGATAAGAAGGATTTATGCCTTTTGATTAGTCGGGCTTTGGAGCAAAATATCCCCGCTAATTTTGTTTTGGCGATTATTTTGTTGGGGAACGAAGATATACAAAAGGAAGTGGGGAAGTTCATCATGATTTCCGGGGAGTCCTCCGATGCATCCTCCGATGTGTCCTCCGGCGCGTCCTCCGAAGAGCCGACACGCGCGCTCACTTTTTTCGACGCGGAAGACAAAACATTACCGATCAAAATAAAAGCGGAAGTGGATAGCTGGATAAAAAACATGTTGTATCAGGCGCAGGAGTCGCCGCAGAAGCTGGTAAAAAACGCGTATGAAAGTGCTTTTGAAGAGGCTCAACATGAAGAGCGGAAAAAGATAAAGGAGATACTGCCGCGACTTATTGCGTTTGTTCTGCGTGATTTTTTGGAGCAAAACAAAATAGATGAAAAGTACGAAAAACTTTCGGATTTTTCTTCGTTCATAATAAAAGGTATTCTGTCGAAGGTCCGGGAAGAGCTGGACAAAAGAAAATTTCTTTATTAAGCTCGCTCAGCTCAGAACTGGCAGAGCCAGATTCTTCGCTTTCACTGCGCGCTCGTGCCGTGCACTCGCATGAAACTCCCCATGCTGAGCGAGGCGAGAATACCACCGGCGGCTGAATTGCTTGAAATAAACTGATACCCCGTGCGTCAGCACGTGGAGTTCCATTGGAGGGGAAGTCAGCGATATTTCATAGGGAAAACGAAAGCTTTTTCTATCCCGCGATCAGTTTTTTTCTTTTTAGTTCTTCAAGCAGATCTTCCATCGGCATATCCAGGAGATCGTTTTCGCAAACATATTTTGAAACCTCCTCGAATTCCGGGGATTCGGGACTTTTTATGCCGGCTTGATACAAAACATCCACGAGCTTTGAAAGTCGTTCGGAACTCAGCCCGTATTTAACGCTGATTTCCAAGAGATCTTTATCTTCCACTATATTTGGGTTATGGGAACGAAAGGAACGAAAACCGGTATTTATGGGGTGAGTGATGGGATTCGAACCCACGACCCTCGGGACCACAACCCGATGCTCTAACCAACTGAGCTACACTCACCACGCTGCCAATACTTTTTACACTTTTTTGAGATCGAAGACAAGCAAAACGAAAAACGGGGTCAGGTACAAAAGGGACGTGCGCCGCACGTCCCAGTAGGCGTTCCGCTGGCGGTTTCAAGTCGCCAACAAAAAACCTCCCCGCTTGGGGGAGGTTACTTGTGTGGACCTAGGAATACTAAACGCCCTAGAAAAGCCTTTGTACCCTAATCCGTCAAGATTGGTACGAAACGGCTCGCGCCGTTATCGATGTTGTCAATTGGTCTGTATTATAATGCCCGAACCCCGGCCAGCTCAAGAACTATAGTCCATCTCGCCCACAAAAGCAAGAGAATTTTCGAAACTTGGCGGAATCAAGAAATGATCTATTGATTAAGATGGCTATATAAGGTATAATTCTAAGGAGATCAAAACAAAAACAAATAACCAAAAAAAAATGAAAATCACACCTCAAAATTTCATAGACGTTCTCAGAAAAACATCGCTTACTCTTGAGGAAAGGAAGGCGGTTGTAGAGTTGCTCAAATCCATGTCTCCGAATCAGATAAAGGGCCTCTACAAAATTTTATTGGAGGACTCGAAGGAAACGCAGAAGATACTGAAAAGGCAGGAGATGCAAAATCAAAAAGCAATACTAAAACTAAAACAAGATGTTAAAAAAGGAAAAGAAAAAGACAATAAGTGAATATCCGGACAGAGATAGTTCTGTCGAGCTCCTTTTGATGATGTTCAGGCAACGGGGACTCATCGGAGAAAATAAAGAGTCCGTGGAGTTGTGGAGAAATATCCTTGGCAGGCTCGAAGAAGCGGATATCGAATACTTACTCGATTCTTTTTCTAAAATACAAAAAACTTAAAAGCAGAAAAATGACAGGACCCTCAGCACATCCCGGCAGACCTGAAACCGCGTCACAAAGACCGGAAGAATTTGCTGAAGAAGTGGAGAGAGGAATAGGCGTTATAGACGAATATTACAAATTTATAAACAGACCGGAAATAAGAGAACAAATAGATCGTCAAAATAAATCAACTTTAGGGAAGATAATGCTTTTTATAGGAGTAACAGGTCCCGCTGATATAATTAAAGGAATACGAAATTTTCCAAAAGTCGTTGAGGCATTCAGTACGGATGGTGTTGAGGGAGTAAGAAATTACTTCAGGGGCACAGAGAAAGAAGAGTCTACCGAAGCCGTGGAAACGACCGCCGAAGAGATTGCCGAAGAGGTTCCGCCAAGTCCGGTTGAAGAACCTGAAGCCCCGGAAACGCCGGAGGAAGCTGAGGAATTGGCAGAGGGTGAGGAGGAAATTGAAGTCGTTGAAAAATTGACCGAAGAGGAAATATTTGAACAATTAGATAATCTCATTAGTAGAGATTTAAACATATACAGGGAAAAATACCTTGAACTACAAAGTCAAATGAATCCCGAAACCGTGGAGAAAATGACAGGGCCACAGTATATGGATTTTGTTAGCAAAATAATATCCACACATACGGCAGTCGTGTTTC
>PXEC01000062.1 GCA_003566255.1 Candidatus Peregrinibacteria bacterium
CCGAACAAAAACCTGCCGCCGCTGATGCCGCGAAACAAAAAGGATCAATGTTGGAGAACCTCAAATCTCTCTTCGATTTTAGAAAAAAAGAGCACGAAGCAACCGTAAAGAAAATAGATTCTGCCGCGGACAAAACCAAAGCGGGAGAAAAGGTGGGAATATCCGAGGAGGAAAAGAAAAAATATATCGAGGCTGAGAAAATTTATCAGGAGGGGCTTGCATCAATAAAAGATCTGATCGCTCCGGCCTCTATGGAAATCCAGTACGATAAAATCCGCATGGACGGCGTTTTTGTCCAATCGTTCTATGTTTTCTCTTATCCGCGTTATCTGGACGTCAATTGGCTGGCGCCTCTCATCAATTTTGACGTCACGATGGACATTTCTCAATTTATCTATCCCATAACTTCCGAGCAAATAATGCGGACTTTGAAGAAAAAAGTCGCGCAGATGCAATCAAGTATGAGAATTCAGGCCGAGAAGGGACAGGTCCGGGATCCGGCTCTGGAAACCGCGTTGGAAGACGCTGAGACTTTACGAACGGAGATTCAGCGCGGGCAAGAGAAGTTTTTTCAATTTGCCCTTTATTTTACGATTTACGCAAAAGACGAAAAGGACCTTGAGAAAGTCGCGAAACAGCTTGAGAGCTTACTTGCGGGACGGCTTGTTATGGCGAAGAGGGCTCAAATTCAGGCTGAACACGGTTTTAACTCCAGTCTGCCGATGTGTCTTGACGAACTTTACACAATAAGAAACATGAATACCGGGCCTCTTTCGACAACTTTTCCTTTTTCGTCTTCCGATCTTACTTCTGACAAGGGGATTTTGTACGGAATAAACAGGCATAATGATAGTCTGATTATTTTTGATCGTTTTGGTTTGGAAAACGCGAACAGTGTTGTCTTCGCGAAGTCCGGTGCCGGAAAATCTTACGCGGTTAAGCTTGAGATGTTGAGGCTGATGATGATGGGCACGGATGTTATTGTCATCGATCCCGAAAATGAATATGAGGCATTGTCCAATACGGTCGGAGGAACTTATTTGCGACTGAGTCTTAACAGTGACAGGAGAATAAATCCTTTTGATCTGCCTAAACCCGTAGAGGGAGATGATATCCAAGCTGGCGATTTGTTGCGTTCAGGTATAATCAATCTGCACGGTCTTATGAAGTTGATGCTGGGAGATATTACGCCCGATGAAGAGAGCATTTTGGATAAAGCGTTGCTGGATGTTTACGCGTTGAAGGGGATAACGATGGAGGTTGTTGATCCTTCGACTTATGAACCTCCGACTATGGAGGACCTTCATCAGATATTGTCTTCGATGGACGGGGCCGAAAGTCTTGCTCAAAGAGTTTCCAAATATACGCAAGGCTCTTATTCGGGGATTTTCAACAAACCCACAAATTTGGATCTTTCAAGCGGGATGATGACTTTCTGTATCCGTGACCTTGAAGACGCTCTGCGTCCGATAGCGATGTATATCATTTTGAATTACATTTGGAACAGGGTCCGAAGTCAGCTTAAAAAGAGAGTTTTGGTGATAGATGAGGCTTGGTCCATGATGCAACATGAGGACAGCGCGAAGTTTCTTTACGGTCTTGTGAAACGCGCGAGAAAATACTACTTGGGAGTGACTACTATAACGCAGGACGTCGAGGACTTCATGAAGAGCGATTATGGAAGACCGATAATAACCAACTCCTCTTTGCAATTGCTTTTGAAACAGGCTCCCTCCGCGGTTGATATTTTGGCGAAGGTGTTCAATCTCACCGAAGGTGAAAAGTATGTTTTGATAAATAGCGGCGTGGGGCAGGGGTTGTTCTTCGCCGGATTAAAACACGTCGCGATACAGGTTGTCGCTTCCTACACGGAAGACCAAATTGTCACCACCAAACCGGAAGAGGTTCTTAAGGCGCGCGATGAAGCCGCAGGTACTTAATAGAATTTTAATGGGACAAAACATAAAATCATCCATAGGAGTGAATGTGGCTAAAACAATTGTTTTTCTTTTGTTGGCCGCTGTTTTTGTTGGGGGGACTTTTTTCTATGAACATAGTTTTGGACGGGTGGTTGAAGAACCGGTGGAAGTTTTTTTGCCGGAAAGAAGTGTGGCCCGTTTCGGGGAAGAAGTGGAGGAATCCGTTATGGATTTGAAAATGCATGAAGATGGCGAATATATTTTTGGTTTTGAGCAGGGGAGTCTGTGGGGGAATTTCTCGATAAGTCCCTCTCACGTCAATATCCTGGTGGATAATGTTGTGATCATGCCTGATAGGGCCGTGTTCGATTTGGCTTATATCGATGGGCAGATTGAACTTGCGGTTTTCGGGGGTGATGTTTATTTGGGATTTATCCCTGATGATATCAATGTCACGAAGCCGGTGGACGCTTTTAGTGATGTTTTTATGAATCAAATTTTGGTTACGAGGGACACTCAAGTCAGATTTAACATGAGACAGATCACTTCGGAAATAGAGCCTTTATTGTATTCCAAGCTTGCCAAGGAATTGCGGTTGTCGTCTATTGCCGATGCCAAGAGGGAATCGGAATGGGTGCGTGAAAATGTTCGGAAGGATACACGATTTTTGGAAGAGCTTCGGCAGGACTATATTTCTGATGTTGTCAAACGCGGGCTTTCTGTTCGAGGAAGATTTTTTGCGGACTTTATTTTTTGGGCCAGAGAGAATCTGACTTTTATCCCTGAAAAAAAAGAGGCGATAACTTTTGAGCATCTGTTTGATCATATGAATTCCGCGATTTTTCATGCTGTTGATGGGGACAGAAATAGATCAAAAGAATCTTTGGCTGAATTTGACGCTTACAGGCTTCGCATGCCTTCGGAGTTGAGGGATGGAGAGACGTATTACAAGATACTTGATGATTATTTTAACGATCTTTTGATGTTCGGTCCCAGACATGCTCTTTACGATGTATGGAGAAAGATTGCCGAGAGTAAGTTTGCTGAAGAAAGGGACAGCTACGAGATCCTGAACTCTTACTGGATCGATGTTTATCGCGCGATGGATATAAGTGAAGAGGAAGCCTATTTGGCTTTTGAAAGATATTATTCTTACTTTGAACGATTTTCCGGGACGCCGCTGGATGATGATTTCAGATTGAAATTTCTTTCTTACCAAAATCAGCTGTTGGATAATCTTCTTTTGCGCACTTCTGTTTTCCACAAGGATGATTATTTTGAAGTTAAAAACATTTTTGAACAAAAACTTTTGGATCTTTATCCTGAGGGATGGCTGAAGGAAGAGCTAAAGCAGCTTTTTGTGAGCAATAAGATAGATCTGATGAGGAGGTTGAGAGCATTTTTCTTTGATGAAAGAATTTCTGCCGATGAAGCCGGGAAAATTTTTGCGCGATTAATTTCTGAAGCCAAGGATTTTATGCCTCCGGAGGATACCGGTGTCGCCGTGGTCAGACTTTTTCAAACTCAGTTGGCGGATATAGTTGATTTCTGGGGATATCTTGAGAGTCCACAGTATCATGTTGGCGCGTTCGGAGTTGACCATAGGGAAAGGTATGAATTTTATTTACAGGAAAGAGATCTGGTCAGGGGGGTCGATGATTTAGTGAGAGATGTTCTTTGGGAGCCTGTTGAAGTGAGAACAGTGGAAGAAATGGAACTGGAAATTTTGAATCTGTTATTGGGACATGAGGATGTTTACAGCATTGAGATTTTGGATATGCAAACTCCCGATCAAAGAAATGTCGATGTCAGAGGAGTTATTGCGGGATATCCTTTTGAAGCCGTATATGACAGGTATCAGGATTCTCTTAGGGATGTTTATGTTTACGGGGAACTTATATCCGAAAGGGCCGTCAAGGTGGACGGGCTTGCGGAGATTCTTCTTTCTGAGTTCGTTGATGTGGCTGAAGAAATAGAACCGGAATTGGAAGTGACGATTGAAACGATTGCCCAACGGGTCGCCAGGAAAAATATCGCGGATACGTTGAAAGAATATGGATTTTTGCTTGAAATCGATGACGTCTCCGTTGTAGACCGCTATAATCTTGTTTATCGGGTTGAGGATATTGTTTTGGAGGGATATGAGGGGATAGAGGTCACTTTCGATTTCGTGATCAGCGGAGATGAATTTGTTAGCAATCTTTTCTTCAGAGTTCATGGGGAGCCGCGCGTGTTTGAAGACCACTATTCCATAGAAGATGTGGTTAGTATGATTGAAATAGAAGAAGATCTATACAGGAGTCCTCCTCCTGTTCCGGAAGAGCCCGTAGAAGAGGAAGATGAAGAGGATAGAATTTTGCGATGACAAGTTTTTTTTCTTGTGCTAGAGTGCTCGCATGCCAGATAAATCCGCACAAGGATACAGTGCTGAACAGATTCAGGTTCTTGAGGGACTAAGTGCCGTCAGAAAGCGTCCGGGGATGTATATCGGATCAACCGATGTCACCGGTCTGCATCATTTGGTCTGGGAAGTCGTGGATAACGCGATTGACGAGGCTATGGCGGGATTTTGTTCCAATATAACCGTTGTTTTGAGAAAGGACGGCGGTCTGTCCGTTGAAGATGACGGACGCGGGATACCTGTTGATAAGCATAAAAAAACAGGCAAGTCCGCTTTAGAAACTGTTATGACCATTCTTCATGCCGGAGGTAAATTCGGTGAGGGAGGATATAAGGTTTCCGGTGGTCTGCACGGTGTTGGAGTTTCAGTTGTGAATGCGCTTTCCGTTCGAACCGTGGCGGAGGTTTACAGAGACGGGAAGATTTATATACAAGAGTATCATCGCGGGGATGCCGGTGGTGAACTTGTGGTTGCCGGAGAAACCGAA
>PXEC01000112.1 GCA_003566255.1 Candidatus Peregrinibacteria bacterium
AGCACCCGCTCGCCCCGCAGCGACCGCACCAGGGCCAGACACATCAACAGCAAGATGACGCTGAACGGCATTGCCGTGGTGATGGCCGCGGTCTGCAGGGCGTCCAGTCCGCCGCCGAGCAGCAGTACCGCCGCTACCGCGCCGATCAGCACCGCTCCGGCCGCGCGCCGGATCATCGGCGGATCAGGGTCGCCGCCGGCAGTCAGAATATTGATCACCAGCGAACCCGAATCGGCCGAGGTGACAAAGAAGATCGCGATGACGGTAATGGCGATCAGGGATGTCAGCGTAACCAGCGGCAGTTGTTCCAGCATCACGAAAATCACCGTCGATAAGTCGGCGCGCACCGCATCGACCAGCGCGGCAGAGGACTCCAGCTCGAAATGAATGGCGGTGTTGCCGAAAACTGCCATCCAGAAAAACACTACAAGCGACGGCGCCAGCAACACCCCGGCGAGAAACTCGCGGATGCTGCGTCCACGTGAGACCCGGGCAATGAACATCCCGACAAACGGAGACCAGCTGATCCACCAGCCCCAGTAGAACATGGTCCAGGCCTCCTGCCAGTCGGTTCCGATATAGGCATCGGTATGGAACGACAACTCAATCATCGAGGCCGCGTAGGCGCCGATGTTTTGCACATAGGAGCGCAGCAGGAACAGGGTCGGTCCAGCCAGAAACACAACGCCGAGCAAAACCAGCGCCAGCAGAATGTTGAGCTGGCTGAGCCGTCGAATGCCGCGGTCCAGACCGGTGGCGGCCGATACTGTTGCCAGCGCCGTGATCAGGCCGATCAACACGACTTGGGCCGGTACTGAAATCTGGACCAGATCAAGCTGGGCCAGTCCGGCGTTGAACTGCATCGCACCAAGGCCCAGCGAAGTGGCCAACCCGAAGATGGTGCCGAACACGGCCAGCACATCGACTCCCGCCCCGATCGGGCCATGAATGCGATCGCCCAGGATCGGATAAAGCGCCGAACGAATGGTCAGCGGCAGGTTGTGGCGATAGGCAAAGTATGCCAGCGACAAGCCCACCACGGCATAAATCGCCCAGGCATGCAGCCCCCAGTGGAAAAAGGTGATCACCATGGATTCGGCGGCAGCATCCAGCGACTCCGCCTCCGCCCGAGGCGGGTCGGCGAAATGAGAAATCGGTTCTGCCACGCTGTAGAAGATCAGGCCGATACCCATGCCGGCGCTGAACAACATGGCAAACCAGGTCAGCGATCCGTATTCCGGTGCCTCATCGTCGCGTCCCAGCCGGATGTCACCGAAGCGACTGGCCATGAGCCAGAGGACGAATATCAGGAAAAAGACCGCGGCCAGGACGTAAAACCAACCGAAGGTGCCAACGATGAACGCCTGCACCCACGCCACCGCCCGGCCGAAAGGCTCGCTCCAGACGGCCCCGACCACAACCATGAGCGTGGTCAGGCCGTAGGTGATCCAGAGGCTGTAGTTCGGACGACGTGTCATGCGCAAGGGTTTTCCGGGCCTGAGCGCGCGGCGCCCGTGCCCGATCAGCGCCAATCAGGGCTGTGCAGGTCGGTAGATCTTGTCCGGGTTCATCCGCGGCTGCCAGGGCAGCCCTTCGTTCTGCCAGCCGTTTTTCAGGCGCATGCCGGCATGCTCACCTTCGTCAATCCGATCACCCTGGAAACCGTGCCGGACGAAGAGCACGTTCGGGAAGCCAGCCTCGCGCAAATAGCTGGCGCTGGGTTCGCCCCGGGCGCTGCCCGAGCGGCACATGGTGATGATGGTGGCATCCCGATCCAGCCCACGCGCTGCCAGGGCCGCCTCGACCTCGGCGGCGAAATTCGCATTGCGCGGCAGCGGGAAACCACCACCGTCCTCGCGCCAGCCGTGCCGGTCCACCAGCAGGAACGGAATATTGATATGGGCACTGTCGGCCCAGCCAATGAACATGATTTCGACCGGGTCGCGAACGTCGATGAACAACACCTCGCCGTCTCCGTTATGGACCTTGTAGAAGGCTTCCTGAGCCGAAATGCCATACTCTCCAGCGTGCGCCGACACAACCAGTGCCCAGCACAGGGCAGACAACAACATCAAGATTCGCATGATTACTCCTTTTGGTCTTGAAGCCAGCTAGAACTGAAACATCGAAATGCCCGCGCTCACGGTGGTCTGGCTATGGTTGTAGTCGAGCAGGCTTTCGCCATAGCCGCTGAAGACCGACAGAAAGCCGTGCAGATCACCGACTAGCGGAAAGTGGTACCCAATCCGAGCCATGCCCTTGCCCGTGGAAGGATTCCAGCGCGCGGTCAAATCGATTCTCTGACTATTCAGATGGTGGATGATTTGGACATCGCCATAGCCCAGGAAATCCTCGATATCCGGGTTATCGTCCGGATCTTCGCGCAGCACTCGGACCCAGGGACGCAGGTAGACCTCCGTGTTCGGCCCCTCGAAACCAAAGTTGGCGTACAGGCGGTTCCAGCTGCGAGAGATTCCAAGCACGCTGCCGCGCCCGTTGGACTCGTGCATGAGCCCAAGGCTGAGCATCCGCCAACTCCAGCGCTCACTCAACGGCACCCCGACCCGCCAGACAGAAAAAACCTCCGGGCGGTAGTTGGTCTCGCGAAACGGCGAAGATTCCGCGCTGTTGTAGGACTGCCAATACGCGTTCTGCGTGTAGGCAAGCCACACGTCGCCGTTGTCTCCAAACGGGTTGTCCCACGCCTTGGTTCGCAGGCTGAGTCGAAAGTGCGCTTCGACCGAATCCAGCGGAAACCTGTCGATGGCTTCACCACTCGGCGACCCCGGCCGCTTGTTGGGTGCACTACTCCAGCGCGCCGGCACGGCCAGCAGCGGCTGGAACGAACGAACCCTGCCGCGCCCGCTGTGGGTGTCGTCATCAAGTTCCCAGAACAGATTCATGCGCGAAGCCTTGGCCAAGGCCGGTGACTCCTGCGCAAGCCTTGTCCCCGCATCGCTGTCCGGCGCCCGCATATTGGCCGACACACGATCAAAGCAGGCCAGGCGCAATTCCGGGTCGCGGACCTCAGCGCACTCCGCGATACGCGCTTTCCAGTCCTCGTCGCCGGCCTGGG
The DNA here is from genome assembly GCA_003566255.1 of Candidatus Peregrinibacteria bacterium. Lineage (GTDB taxonomy): Bacteria > Patescibacteriota > Gracilibacteria > UBA1369 > LOWO2-01-FULL-3 > SLNK01. The sequence goes on from PXEC01000112.1 coordinate 3,077, forward strand.
CAACAGCGAAAACAAGCAGACCAACAGCAAGCAGCACCAGCCGCAAACAACATGCATTTCCCATGATCCCTGCCAATCCAAGCCATCTTACGATTCAAGGCCATGAGTATACGCATCCCATGCTTGGCTTAGAATGACTGGTTCGCCATTCGCTGTTCAACAATCATGAACGAAAACGCTTTCGAAAGCCGCTTGCAGGCTGAACTCGAAAACCTCAGGCAAGCCGGCCTGTACAAGAGTGAACGCGCCATCACCACGCCCCAGCGCGTAGCGATCGGCACGCGCGACAGCGGCGAGGTCTTGAACTTCTGCGCCAACAACTACCTCGGGCTGGCCGATCATCCCGACGTGATTGCCGCCGCGCGGCAAGCGCTGGATGATTACGGTTTCGGGCTGGCCTCGGTTCGGTTTATCTGCGGCACCCAGGATCTCCATCAGCAGCTCGAGCGCGACATCGCCAGCTTTTTCGGCAAGGACGACAGCATCCTGTATGCCGCCTGCTTCGACGCCAACGGCGGCCTGTTCGAACCCTTGCTCGGGCCGGAAGACGCCATCATTTCCGACCAGCTCAACCATGCCTCGATCATCGACGGCATCCGCCTGTGCAAGGCCGAGCGCCACCGGTATCCGAATTCAGACATGAACGCGCTCGAAGACATCCTCAAAAAAACACAGGACAAACGCACCCGAATGATCGTGACCGACGGGGGGTTTTCGATGGATGGCTATGTTGCAAAGCTCGATGAAATCACTGAGCTGGCAGAAAAGTACAACGCGCTGGTCATGGTCGATGACTGTCACGCGACCGGCTTTTTCGGCCCCACCGGCCGCGGCTCGGCCGAGTACCACGGCGTCATGGACAAGGTCGACATCTTCACCTCGACTCTGGGCAAGGCACTGGGCGGCGGCATGGGCGGTTTCACCGTCGCCAGCCAGGCGGTCATCGACATCCTGCGCCAGCGCTCGCGACCCTACCTGTTCTCCAACTCTCTCACGCCTTCGCTGGTTGCAGCCAGCATCAAGGTGCTGCAGATGCTGTCCGACTCGACCGCGCTGCGCGACCGGCTTGAGGAGAACACCCGTTTCTTCCGCCAGACCATGACAGCAGCCGGTTTCGACATCAAACCCGGCGATCATCCCATCGTCCCGGTCATGCTCTACGACGCCCCGCTGGCCCAGAAAATGGCCGACGCCTTGCTTGCCGAAGGTATTTACGTCATCGGCTTTTTCCATCCCGTGGTACCCAAAGGCGAGGCGCGCATTCGCACCCAGATCTCTGCCGCACATACCCGTGAACAGCTGGAAAAAGCAGTAGCGGCTTTCGAGCGCGTGGGCAGAAAGCTGGGCGTCATCTAAAAAGATACCGCTCGGCCGGCATGCACTCTGTTCTGATCATCGGTGCCGGTTTTTCCGGCATCGGCCTGGCAATCAGGCTGAAGCAGGCAGGGATCAGCGACTTTCTCATTCTCGAGGCAGAAGCCGGTGTGGGCGGCACCTGGTGGCTGAACCGCTACCCCGGCTGCGCCTGCGATGTCCAGTCGCATCTTTACTCACTGTCATTTGCGCCGCGCTCGGACTGGTCGCGCCGGTTTCCGCCGCGCGCGG
>PXEC01000142.1 GCA_003566255.1 Candidatus Peregrinibacteria bacterium
AAGAGAAAAAGAGCCCCGCCTGCGGCGGGGCTCTTTTTATTTCTCCTTTCCTTGACTTTACTTTTTTTGAGGATAGACTTGGCTCATATTTTTAATTTGCCGGTGTATGAAAATTGCTATTCTTTCCTTTCGTCCAACGCAGAAGAAGGCTTCGGTGGCGGAGTTGAGGTTGAAGAAAGTCGCCCGTGAAAGGGGGCATATTTGCAGGATCTTCAGAGCACAAAAATTCAAATTGGTTTTTGATCAACAATCGCCATGGATATTTTATAATGGTAAACCGTTTCCCAAATACGATGTCGTTCTTACAAGACCTGTCATCAGAGAGTTTATAGAATTACATATCGCTCTTATAAAACAGATGGAAATGGCGGGGATGCTTGTTTTCAACAAGCACAGTTCCATAATAAAGGCAAAAAACAAAATAAAGACAATGCAGGTTTTGGATCACTATAGAATCCCCATCCCCAAGACTGTGGTCGTTCATAGACAAGAGGATCTCGCGAATGCCGCGAAACTTGTGGGAGGTTTTCCTTTGATTGTCAAAGAGCCTGTTGGCAGTTTTGGAGTGGGAGTCACGATTTTTGAAAGTATGCGGGCTTTGAAGTCCGCTTTGATGTGGGATAAGCCGATGTATCTCCTCCAACAATACGTAAAATATTCCAAAGGCAAGGACATAAGGGTTTTTGTTGTTAACGGTAAAGTCGTGGGTTCTTTCATGAGATCCGCGCGGAGAGGGGAGTTCCGCTCAAATATAAAACTTGGCGGAAAAGGAAAGACAATTGAAATAACGGAGGAAGAAGCATCCATTGCTTTGAGATCCGTACAGGCTTTGGATCTGAATTACGGCGGAGTCGATATAATGAGAGGCAAGGACGGTCCGGTTGTTTTGGAGGTGAATTCAAATCCCGGGTTTATGGAGCTGGAAAGCGTAACCGGTATTGATGTGGCATCATTTTTAATAGAACACGCCGAAGAGCTGGTGGAAAGGCATGTTTAGTCTTTGCTCTTTATGATCTTGTCCACTATTCCGTATTTTTTGCTTTCTTCCGCGGACATGAAAAAATCACGGTCGGTGTCTCTTTCAATAGTCTTCATCGGCTGGCCTGTGTGATGTGCCAGTATTTCATTCAGGCGGTCTTTCGTTTTCATTATGTGGTCCGCGTGGATCCGGATGTCGGATGCCTGACCTTCTGTTCCCCCGAGAGGTTGATGGATCATTACTTCGGAATTTGGAAGGACAAATCGTTTTCCTTTTTCTCCTCCCGCTAATAAAACCGCTCCCATTGATGCCGCTATTCCAATGCAGACGGTGGAAACATTGGGTTTGATGTATTGCATCGTATCGTAAATCGCCAGTCCTGCCGTTACATGACCGCCGGGGCTGTTTACATACATCGTTATGTCTTTTTTAGGATCTTCGTTTTCAAGAAATAACAACTGCGCGATTATCAGATTCGCAACATGGCTGTCTATCGCGGTGCCCAAAAAGACTATCCGGTCTTTTAGGAGTCTTGAATAAATGTCGTAAGCTCTTTCTCCTTGATAACTTTTTTCAACCACTGTGGGGACCAATAGGCCGCTTGCCGTTTCTTCTTTTGTGTTCATATTTTTATTGAGTTATTTGATATCAATCCTTTGAATTATATCAGATTTGGGATGCTTCTTCAGCTTGTTAGGGTTGACATTTTGAAAACTCAATGCTATATTGATGTTTGCGTTTTTTTGTTGACATTGCGTTTTATTTTAAATAAACTGCGTCTGCATTTTGCGTTTCGATCCTTAACATTTAGGATGTAATAGAGAAAAACTGAGTGTACATTTTAGTTTTTCTCACAACCTATATTCTTTTGAATATAAAAGCGTTGTGAGCCAAATCATACTTTTTTTGTTAAGAGTTTGATCCTGGCTCAGGGTTAACGCTGGCGGTATGTCTAATACATGCAAGTCGAATGGTCCTTTGGACCATGGCGAACGGCTGAGTAACACGTTGGTATCTGCCCCGTACTCAGGGATAACCCGTCTAACGGCGGGCTAATACCGGATGGTCCCGAAAGGGTAAAGATTTTTCGGTACGGGAGGAACCTGCGGCCTATCAGTTTGTTGGTGAGGTAACGGCTCACCAAGACTATGACGGGTAGCTGGTCTGAGAGGATGATCAGCCAGAATGGAACTGAGACACGGTCCATACTCCTACGGGAGGCAGCAGTAAAGAATCTTTCGCAATGGGGGAAACCCTGACGAAGCAATACCGCGTGGGTGATGAAGGCCGAAAGGTTGTAAAACCCTTTTCTGAGGGAATAATTCTGAAGGTACCTCAGGAATAAGCACCGGCTAACTCCGTGCCAGCAGCCGCGGTAATACGGAGGGTGCAAGCGTTACCCGGAATCATTGGGCGTAAAGCGTCCGCAGGCTGTCTGTTAAGTTGGTTATTAAATCTTGAAGCCCAACTTCAAGGCCGTGACCAAAACTGGCAGACTAGAGTCTTTCAGAGGTGCGTGGAATTCTGTGTGTAGGGGTTAAATCCGTAGATATACAGAGGAACACCAAAAGCGAAGGCAGCGCACTGGGAAAGTACTGACGCTCATGGACGAAAGCGTGGATAGTGAACGGGATTAGATACCCCGGTAGCCCACGCCGTAAACGATGGATACTAGGTGTTGGAAGGACTCGATCCCTTCAGTGCCGACGCTAACGCATTAAGTATCCCGCCTGGGGAGTACGGTCGCAAGATTAAAACTCAAAGGAATAGACGGGGACCCACACAAGCGGTGGAGCATCTGGCTTAATTCGATAATGAGCGAGGAACCTCACCTAGGTTTGACATCCCGAGAATTTTCCGGAAACGGAGAAGTGCCTTTAGGAACTCGGTGACAGGTGCTGCATGGTTGTCGTCAGCTCGTGCCATGAGGTGTTCGGTTAAGTCCGTAAACGAGCGCAACCCACGTCTCGTGTTGTATTTTTCACGAGAGACTGCCCCGCATAACGGGGAGGAAGGTGTGGATGACGTCAAATCAGCATGGCCCTTATGCCTAGGGCTGCACAGGTGCTACAATGGACGATACAATGGGTAGCAATGCCGTAAGGCGGAGCCAATCCTTAAAGTCGTTCTAAGTTCGGATTGAGAGCTGCAATTCGCTCTCATGAAGTTGGAATCGCTAGTAAACGCGGATCAGCAACGGCGCGTTGAATATGTTCCTGGGTCTTGTACTCACCGCCCGTCACACTATGAAAGGTGGGGGCGCCCGAAGTACTCTTATCCACTTTGTGGAGGGGTCCTAAGGTGAAACCACTGATTGGAGTGAAGTCGTAACAAGGTATCCGTAGGTGAACCTGCGGATGGATCACCTCCTTTTCAAGGAGATACAACCCGCATTGCGCGGGTATGGTCGAGCCCATTGGTTTTTCTCTATTACATTCTGGATGTTAAGGACGGCGTTCGTATGAACGCCTTTTTTTTGCTCCGGAATTGGTGAATTTATGGAAGTTTTTGCGCTTGCATTTAATCTTTTCTTTGATTAATATTGCGTTCGTTAAATTCTGAAAAATTCTTACGTGGGGCCTTAGCTCAGCTGGTAGAGCGCCTCGTTTGCACCGAGGAGGTCAGGAGTTCGACTCTCCTAGGCTCCACCAAAGTTTAAAAACGTCCTTGTTTGACCCTCCCGGGAGTTTTTGTCAACTCACCTTCGTTGAAATATTTCGCTTCTTTCATCATATTCTTTTCGTATGCTTGAGATTTTTCTTATCGTTGTCGTCATCGTTTTGTTCTCCTTTGTTTCTTCGGGGTTTATCAAACTTATGCTTTTCCTGTTGTTGTTGGTGCTTGTCTTTCCCGGAATGTATTCGACTTTAAAGGGAGCTCCGTATTTACGCACCGGAAATAAAAGATTGAAAGCCATGTTGGGATTGGCCGATTTACAGGCCGATGACCGGGTTGTTGATCTCGGGTGTGGGGATGGCAAGGTCATTGCCGCTGTTTCGGATTATGGGGTGAAGGAAGCGGTTGGATATGAGTTTTCAATCCCGACTTTTTTTGTCGCGAGGGTTCGTAGATTTTTGAGGAAAGGAGGTGAAAAGATTGTTTTTGGAAATTTTTGGAAGAAAAAAATTGATGATTTCGATGTCGTGATTTGTTTTTTGTTGGAGAAGACGATGTTGGATTTTGAGGAGAAAATCTGGCCGAAACTGAAAAAAGGCACGCGGGTGGTTTCAAATGAATTCAAAATGAAGGCTGTTCCTCCCGATAGGGAAGACGGGAGAGTGTATCTGTATGTGAAAAAGTGATTGACTAGTTTTGTCGATTAAAGTAAGTTTTTTCCTGTTGAGAGGGCGGAATGTTAAAAATTAGGGCGGGTAGCTCAGGTGGAGAGCCTTCAGCTTATAAAAAGCGCGATTAGCGCTCTAACCACCGGTAGGAAGAGAAGAATTGGAAAATGAGGTGAAGCTTTCTTAAGTGGGGGATTAAAAATTAGGGCGGGTAGCTCAGGTGGTTAGAGCGCGTCGCTGATAACGACGAGGTCGGAGGTTCAAGTCCTCCCTCGCCCACCATTTATGACACGTAGCTCAGGTGGTTAGAAAGCCCGCCTGAGGCGGGAGGTCGGAGGTTCAAGTCCTCCCTCGCCCACCAGGAACGCCTCCGGCGTTCCAGCCCGTCGTTCCCGAACTAAAT
>PXEC01000179.1 GCA_003566255.1 Candidatus Peregrinibacteria bacterium
GTTTCGCATTTTGGACAATTCGGTTTTTTTTATCATGCTAAACATGTTAAATCATATTTTTTCAGCTTAATCATACAGAAAATGCCTCATTTCATCCGCCCGTTTTGCAACGGTCTCAAAGAATACAGCGGGCATTTTTGACCTCATCTGCAGATATTTTTGAAAACGCGTACTAACGGGTACGCTTATTTCAAAAATTCTTTGTTTCGGCCAAATCTGCTCCGCTGTATTCTTTCTGGAAGTTTTTTTGTGCTGAGGGCATCTTTGACCTCATCTGCAGATATTTTTATTACTTTGCTTTTTTCTGTTCCGCCAGCACTCTCGCCATCGGGTTTGCTTGTGCTCTTGCGGTGGCTTGGTCCGGCATCCGGGAAAGATCGACCGGAGGAGCGTCCATGTCAATTCCGATTCTTGTGGTGATTTCACGATCCACAAATTCTTTCTTCCGCGCGTATTTCAATCTTGAATACTCTCTTATTATTTTTGCCCTTTTGTGGTCCTGTCCCGTTGTGTCCCATATGGTGGACATAGAAAAAGGCCGAGAGGTTGATCCATTGATATTAAGACGCATGTACAATTTATAATTTGATATCCCTATTATGTCTTGTTCGGTGAGGACCGGCGCGTACTCCTTTGCCAGATATTCAGCGTCTTCCGCTCCCACTTTGAATGAGCTCAGAGTTCCCACGTTACCGAACACGGCATCCCTTATTTGCGTCGATGTCTGTCCGAACTTGCTGACTACCAGCTGACCTATGTATTGATGCGCCATAATCAGATTCAGTTTGTATTTTCTGGCCTCGGATAATATTGAACAAAAGCTTTCCGTCGCGAAGTTCTGGAACTCATCCACATACAGGAAGAACGGTTTTCTTTCCGATTCGGGGATGTCCGCGCGACTCATCGCCGCCATTTGTATTCTCCCAACCATCACAAGCCCCAGTAACTGAGTGTTCAGATCTCCGATTTTCCCTTTTGAAAGGTTTACCAACAAAATCTTACCCTCATCCATCACCTGCCTGAAACTAAATGAGGATTTTTTTTGACCGATTGTGTTTCTCATTACCGAATTTGTTATGAACGGTCCGAATTTTGAACTGAAATACGGGATCATTTCCTGCCTTTCTCTGTCCCCCGTGTTGGCGTATTCGTGCTCCCAGAAGGATTTGACCACGGGATTCCTTGTTTTAGCCACTTTGTATCTTAGGAAAGCGTCATCCACAAATATTCTCGGAACATCAATTATGGTTGCTCCCTCCTCTTCGTCTTCCATCAATGTAAGGCAGGCGTTGTTGAAATAGTGCTGTATCCTCGGTCCGAATATTTCGTCCCCAAACAGTTTTATAAAAATTTCCGTTGCTTGAGCCGCGGCCAGATCCATTTGTGAAGGATCCTCCGCTTCAAGCATGTTTAATGACATCGGTCTTTCTGTATCAGATGGATCAAAATAAATAACATCCTTCGCGCGTTCTTTCGGTATATATGTTAATACGTCTTCCACCAAGTCTCCATGCGGATCGATAACACAAACTCCGTCACCGTTTATTATATCCTGCCTTGCCATAAACGATATAAACGCGGATTTACCCGTACCCGTCTGTCCGATGATGTAATGGTGCCTTGGTCTGTCTTTTTTCTGAAATCGCACTTCTTTCTCCGATCCTCTGTACACGTTGTGCCCAAGCAGAATGCCCTCAGTTGGAAGTTCCGGTGGCGCGGGCAAAACTTTGTAATCCAGCCATCTTATGTTCGGACTCCGGTTGTAAAGACTGTTAGGAAAGTGAAAGATGCTTGCCAATTCTTCCTCCGAAAGAAGTGATCTCCTCTCCCCTATGAAGAAAAGTCTGCTGTCCAGTAGCCTCTTTCTGAAATTGTGTAAAAATATTTTGTCGTTCAAATTGTCAATAAAGACTATTCTGCGTGCTCTGAACCAATTTGAACCGAGGTATTTGAAGGCGTTGAATGCCACTATTATGTTGTTGCAAAGTGTTTCCGCTCTTGATTCGGTTTGTGCGGTCGTCAGCAATCGTATGGTCGTGTCAAATCCGGTTTGTGTTGATTTTTCACCTATCGCTTTGGCTATTTCTTCTTTTGACTGCAACATCCGTACAAATCCGTCCTGACTTTGCAAAGGCTCTATCTCCATTTTTTCGAATCCCAGGAAAATCCCTTTTATGACATTGAAGAAAGGTCCCAGTACGGGAATCTTAATTCTTGTTCCTTTGCTTTTCTTCCCTTTAAAGTAGGCGTCCCCAAACTTTTCGGCCTTTTTTCTCCATCTCGGACTCCGGCGCGGTCTCACCATTATCTGTACGACAGCGGTTTCTTCCCTTTCCATTTTTGAAAAAACGTTTGTTAGGGAATTTAATGGGTCGTTCTCGACAGTCTTGTATGTCCTTAATGGGAAATAGTGGATATTCTGCGTAAAAGCGTAAAAGCCTTTAAGTCTGTTTTCTTCCAGGATGTGATCATATGGATCCATCGGTTGAATTTCCGCGTCCGGATAATATGCCGTTATTTGTTTTTCTATGATCTCCTGATAATAGTCCGGAGTGGTAACGTAAAAATCCAAAACTTTATTGTGGGACACAAGCTCAAACGAAAAAATATTGCTCTTGAAAACTCTTGTCTTGATACTGTTAAAGATGTTGAGCCTGCTTGTCATGTGTAAATTCCGGAAAAGCTGTGCCATCACCGAGATTTTCTCTCTAAAATCCTTTTCTGTATCCCTTTCACGATCCTTGGGAGACTCCTCCCTTGGCATTGTGACCCTCAGGAAAACAAGTTTTTTTGACTCTTTGGATCTGTGCCAAAACCTCATCCCCACAACAAGCAGATAAACAGCGATTATCAGAACCGCCGTTATCAATAGAAAGCGGACTGGATTATTTATGAAGTACTGCCAAAGCGCCGATATCATTTTTGTTTTTTATTTTGTTTTAACTATCAGACTATTTTAGCAGAAAACCTCCTATTAAACAAGGCTTTGAAGCTTCTCAATGTGGACTCTCTTTTGTTCGGTTGTGTCTCTGTTGCGCAACGTGACTTGATTGTCTTTAAGTGTATCAAAATCCACCGTGATGCAATGTGGAGTCCCTATTTCGTCCTGTCTTCTGTATCTTTTTCCGATTGCTCCCGCTTCATCATATTCAACATTGAAATCTTCCTTCAGAGAGTCAAATATCTTTTTTGCCACCTTCACAAGCTCCGGCTTTTTCATTAATGGGAAAATTGCCGCTCGTATTGGCGCTATCTCCGGGGAAAATCTCATTACGATTCTTTTTTCTCCATCTATCTCGTCTTCGTCGTATGCGTCAATCAACGCTATCAAGACGCTTCTGTCCAGTCCGAATGAGGGCTCCACGACGTGCGGAATATATTTTTCATTCGTGACAGGGTCCGTGTACTCCATTTTTTCTCCTGAAAATTTTTGGTGCTGATCCAAGTCAAAGCATCCTCTGTATGCCAACCCCATCAACTCCCCCCATCCAAACGGGAATTTGTATTCGATGTCAAAAGTCATGGTCGAATAATGGGACAATTCGTCCGCCTCGTGTTCCCTGAATCTCATATTCCTCTCTTTTATTCCCATTTCCAAATACCAATCCCAGCATTCTTTTTTCCATTTATCGAAACATTTTTTTATTTCTCCTTTGTCCGATGGCGAAATAAAATATTCAATTTCCATTTGTTCAAACTCCCGGGTTCTGTACGTAAAATTCCCCGGAGTTATTTCATTTCTGAATGCCTTCCCTATTTGCGCGATTCCGAATGGAACTTTTTTTCTGCATGTTTGTACGACGTTTTTAAAGTTTACAAAAATCCCTTGTGCGGTTTCAGGTCTTAGAAAGACCATTGATGCAGTTTCTTCCAGAACTCCCTGATGAGTCTTGAACATAAGATTAAATGCTCTCGCTTCGGTAAAATTGCTTTTTCCGCATTTGGGGCATTTCAGGTTGTTCTCCTTTATGATTTTACCGACTTCTTCAAGCGTCTTGCCCGCAGCTTCCTCAACCCCCAGCGAATCTTCTATCAATTTATCCCCCCTTATTCTCTCCTTACAGCTTTTGCAGTCCATCAGAGGATCTGCAAAGTTGCTTACGTGACCGGAAGCTTCCCACACCTTGGGATTCATTAAGATTGCTGAATCCAATCCCACTATGTCATCTTTTTTTTGTACGAAACTCTTCCACCAAAAATCCCTTACATTCTTTTTAAGTTGAGCCCCGTATGGTCCGTAATCCCAAGTATTTGCAAATCCGCCGTATATATCCGATCCGGGGAATATAAAACCTTTTCTTTTGCATAAGGCCACTATTGTATCCATTTGTTTCTCAATTTCGTTTTTTTTCATTTTTGCTGTTTAAGATTATTGTTACAGGACCTTCGTTTATTAACTCTACTGACATCATCGCTCCGAACTTCCCCGATTCAACCTTCACCCCCTTTTTCTTTAATTTTTCAATAAAATCCGTGTAGAGAGGGACCGCGACTTCAGGGCGTGCGGCATCTGTAAAATCCGGTCGTCGGCCCTTGTTGCAGGAAGCATATAACGTAAATTGTGAAATTACCAGAATTTCTTTTCCGACATCCAGAA
>PXEC01000134.1 GCA_003566255.1 Candidatus Peregrinibacteria bacterium
TTCCCAAATACTTTCTGGTCAACCCCACAAGCTGTAAATTCCCCATTGTCCTGGCGGAAACTTCTCCAACAAGCAAATTGATCCCGATGGCCAAACACCCGACAGAAACAAAAATAACAATTCCAAAAAGAAGCCCCACCTTTGATATCGCATAGGGCATTCCTAAAATCCCGGCCCCTATAGTGGTACCAACAATCATCGCTATCGCCTGATAAAAGGTGACATCCTTTCTCAGCCATCCTCTGTTAAACAGAAACTCCCTCATTCCCCCCTTAATCCCTTCAAAAAGATGCATTTTGGCTATTGACAAATGTTACAAATCATAACATTCTACCACAAATCTTCAGATTAAGAAAGCCCAAACATGTAAACTTTAAGAAGAATTTTAAGCTCTGCCGTGCCGTTGAAATCTTAGATACTGTGCCCCCTGGATTTCAAGGTGGGTGCCGGCTTCCCTCCGCCACGACGGAAAGAAATCACTGGCTCCCTCGGCTAAATTGATAGAGAGAGTAGATAAGACTCTGACGATGCAGAGCAGAGCATCCACATAGTATATAAAACAAACAGCAAAGTAAAGGGCTTACACAAGCCATTTTAAAGAGCCCCCAACCACAACATGATGGGGCTCAACACTCAAAACAACCGCAACATCATGTGCCCAAAAGCAATAACATACTTACCTTGCCGTGCAAAAACCCTATCAAATAGATGAAAATTGAGAATCCGAAAAGAAAAGGAAGAATAAAAACATCTATCAAAATTATCGCAACAAAATATTTCATCCCATCCTGAAGGTACCAAGCATACTTATGGTAAAGCCTTCGGGGGACAAGAAGTCCAAGGATTTTTGACCCGTCCAGGGGCGGAAGAGGAAAGAGATTAAACACTCCCAGAATTATGCTTATATCAAAAATGGACCATAGAATCGCGAGAAGAGGAGTAGGCATATAAGGACCCACATACTTAATGGGCATGACAACTGCAAAAGCAAGAATGAAATTTGATGCCGGCCCCGCCAAAGCGGTTAAAGCACTGTCCCTCACAGGATAACGAAAATTTGAAGGATTCACGGGAACAGGCTTCCCCCATCCGATTCTCATAGTAAGAAGGAACACAAGGCTTCCGACAGCGTCCAGATGACGAATGGGATTTAAAGTTAATCGTCCTTTCATTTTGGCCGTGGGATCACCCAAATAATAGGCGACCAAAGCATGCGAAGCTTCATGCACCGTCAAGGCAACCAACAAAGCGATCAAAAAGTATAAAAAGACTACAGGATCCATCCTAAAAATATATGTTAAACCCTATCCACCATGCCACAGTATGAAGATTTTATCAATTTTTATGTTGAGCACGTATCCTCTTAGCAATAGCCCATTTTATCCCTTCCAGAATTTCCATAGAAAATGAAAAATATTCTCCTCTCGGGTTTTCAAACCCTTCCAACGTCAAACTTCTTCGTTTCATCATAAAATTGTCATCCTCTTCCTCTTTTCCCTCAAGAACTTTGAAGACTTTCAGCGCTATCAACTCCATATAAAGTCCTGTTCTTTCAAAAGCATCCATGCGCCCTATAGATCGTATTTCGTCATGCTTCCCCGACATAACACAAAAAACATCCCGATCAACTTCAACTTCAATCATTCCGGGATCACGGTCGTCATCAAACGCGAAAAACGCAACATATCTCTCGCCCCTTACAGAAGGTTCGGCTTTCAAGCCTCCTTTTCGAGGAAACATTGTTCTTCCTCTCTCTTCGCATTCATCATCATCCGGCAATTTTTCAGACATAAAAACCTTATTTATGTAACTTAGTTGTGCAACGGTAGCATATGTTTTCATTATAGTCAAGAAGTTGTGTAAGAACAATTAACATCAAAAACCAGTTGTGCTATAACCTTACAGAAAGACAGCATTGGAGAGATGGCCGAGCGGCTGAAGGCGCACGCTTGGAAAGCGTGTGTGGCAGAAATGTCACCGGGGGTTCGAATCCCCCTCTCTCCGCCAAATAAATTCTACGGGGCATCTTTGACCTCATCTGTGGACAATTCCTCAAACACGTACCGGACATGTACGTTTTTTTCGGAATTTCCTTGTTTCGGCCAAATCTGCATCCGTAGAATTTATTTGAAGTGATGGGGGGGGATGAGAACCCCCGCGGTTCGCGCAATCAAGCGAGTGAGCGAAGTAAAAAACTTTGTTTTTTATTTCCGAGCGAGCGCCGATTGCTGTGGCGAGCGAAGCGAGCCACTATCCCCCTCTCTCCGCCATTGAAAAAACGATCCGGCGAAGTCGGAGCGGTTTTTCAACCGGACCTGAGCGGGGATGAGAACCCCCGCGATTCGCGCAATCAAGCGAGTGAGCGGCAAACCTCAGTTTAAATCAATCCCCAAAGATTTTATATCCTCCACAACAGCATTAAACATTCTTTTTTGAATAAAAGCATCTCTTCTGGCTTCAACCGCACGCATCAATAACCTGAAAACAATTTCTCCAAGCGTACAATTTCCATGAGGAATCGGAACTTTTATATCCCAATCTATAATATCCTTCAACCTGTAAATCAGTCCTTCAATATCAAACATTATTGCTTCATCATCCAATCCCTCCAACGGAGCATCGCCAAAATTTTCAATCTCCTCAATCAAAGCGGTAACCTGGCAGGGAAGCAATCTCTCCCTAACAAATGGATCGTGCATTATTGTGGCTATCGCCAGTTGAAAAGAATCCGGAACATCTCCATCTTCTTCCGGCGCCCATCCGCTATTTAAAGTTTTATAACGAGACATACGCCTATTATGCGAAAACCCCTCCCTCTGTCAAGCTTGGATTTTCTATCAAATAGACCTATAAACAACCAGGCTAGCAACGGCAAACCCTATACTTATATAGATCAACGCGGCAGCCAAAGGAAAAACCCAAAAAACCGGAAAGATCAAATGAAGAAGAAGAAGTCCCACTCCGAAGGACTGCAACACCATCTTGATTTTTCCCACCGGCAACGCCTGAATCGCTTTCCCTTTACTCTTTTTAAGATATATCGCCTCCGCTATAAGCATTACTTCCAGCGCGATAATAAGCATGGCAACCGTAAAACTAAAGTACTTGGGGATGATAAGAATCGCGGTACTTCCAATCAAAAGCTTATCAGCCAGAGGATCAAACATTTTTCCCCATTCCGTGATCTGATCTCTTGTACGGGCCATCGCCCCGTCCCATGTATCCGTCAATGCCGCGAAAGCAAACAAGGCCAATCCAAAATCATAGATCTGCAAAGCCAGAAGCAAAACCACAAAAGGGATTAATATAAGCCTTACCATAGTAAGATAATTCGGCTTAAAGCTGTAAGGAATAAGCTTCAAAACTGTAGCCGCCCAAAATCGGTCTATTCTGGTTGTTTTTCTATAATCAGTTGTGCTGAGGTCCATCCGCAATATCAAATGGATATTTGCCCCATTTTACACTAAAATTCATCAAAGAAAACTCTAACCTCAAAATATGAAACAGAAGTGGCACACAAAATCTTTCAAAGAAATTTCCAAATTTCTAAATTCCGGAGAAAACGGCTTAACAACAAAAGAAGTTGAAGCACGTGTAAAAAAATACGGAGAAAACAAACTGCCGGAAACAAAAACCGACAGTATGCTCGTTATTTTCCTGAGACAGTTTCAAAGCTCTCTCATTTACATACTTTTGGGTGCCAGCATCATCGTCTTTATAATGGGAGAATATATAGACGGATTCGTAATTATGGCCGTTCTTCTTTTCAATGCCGTCTTGGGAACAACTCAAGAGGGAAAAGCTCAAAACACACTGGCATCGCTTCGCAAATTCGTGGAAACCAGGGCCACGGTGATTCGTGACGGAAAAGAAATAATTGTAAACGATACGGAAATCGTACCGGGAGACATAATTCTGTTGCAGGAAGGAGAAAAAGTCCCCGCGGACGCAAGAGTTTTTCAAACACACAGTCTCAACGTGGACGAAGCCGCGATGACGGGAGAATCGGAACCTGTTCACAAAATCACGGAATCTTTGGAAAAACAAAAACTCTCAACCTCCGATCAAAGAAATATGGTTTTTAAGGGAACAAACGTGGTTTCCGGCAACGGAAAAGCAATAGTGGTAAGCACGGGACTTGATACGGTTATAGGTCAGATCGCTGAAAAAATCTCCACAATAGACTCGGAAATCCCTCTGAAAAAGACCATAAAAAACCTCTCCAAGCTGATAATA
The DNA here is from genome assembly GCA_003566255.1 of Candidatus Peregrinibacteria bacterium. Classification (GTDB taxonomy): domain Bacteria; phylum Patescibacteriota; class Gracilibacteria; order UBA1369; family LOWO2-01-FULL-3; genus SLNK01. The sequence goes on from PXEC01000134.1 coordinate 4,237, forward strand.
ATGGTTGTCGCTTTTGTATGTGCCTTCCTTTTTGTAGCGGGAACAATCCTGGGAAAAACGGCAGAGGAAATGTTCAAAACGATAGTTGCCTTATCGGTTTCCAGCATTCCGGAGGGGTTGCCCGTCGTTATAACATTGGTATTGGCAACCGGAGTCTGGAGAATGGGAAAAAGAAACGCGTTAGTCAAAAAACTTCAAGCTGTCGAAGCGCTTGGACAAGCCAAAGTTATAGCCGCGGACAAAACCGGGACCATAACAAAAAA
>PXEC01000045.1 GCA_003566255.1 Candidatus Peregrinibacteria bacterium
GTATGTAGGTTGCATAGTATACGAAACATTTCCACTAGTATCGTACTGCAAACGAAACCAAGTATCTTCAGCTAGATTTAAGTCAAATATAAGAGAAGTTGGGTATTGTAATTCCGAACGTACAGATCGGCCTACGCTTCCTGCATAGTGCTTATCGTCAGTACTCAAGTTATGTAAAAAGTACCTAACAGAACCCCCATCAAAACCGTCTAACCTCCAAGAAGAAAACCCTTCAACCCACCACCGACCTGCCGGAACTAAAAACCGATCCAAACTTTCGTCAATCGCTGCATTGAGATACTCGTAAGGCATACTGTTAAATGGTACGGTACGTACTCCGTCATGCGTTACCAAGTTTTCTGAATCATCCGAGTTCCACTCAAGCACAAAAAATTTACGGGCAAAAACTTCTTCTTTCGGTAGTAGGCTTGGCGGTTCTAGTGCTCCGTTTGACACTAGCATAGTGCCCGGAGCCTGTCCCGCAAGACTTTGGAAAATGTTTTCCCATTTGTCATCACCCGCGTTATACATAAATATCGCCATCTGTTCGGCGTCTATGTACAACTCACGATCTTCCGGCTGGCGCAACGTCTCGCGCTCCGCGGTTGTGCCAGTGCGAATACGCAACAAGCCACCTGCGCTAAGCATTGCTCCTACCCCGGCTACGTTATCACGCAAAAAAGCTTTAATCTGGCGCAACGCGGGCGCAACTGCCATGAAAGGTTCGTCAGCGTTAACCGGTTTTTCAACGTCAAGCTGTTCTAAACCATCACCACCTGTATACTGATATTCTGGCATAGCGTAAGTAGTACTACTGCTCCACGTCAAAGGAACCGTGTTCCTGCAGTGAGTCAAAGGCAACTAGCGAGTTCCATGTACTACGCATTAACGCGTTGCTAATCGAAACACGTGCATCTTCCTTTAAATAACTGTTGAAAAACTCAAGGGCTTTGTAAACAACATAATCAAACCCTTCTACAAGCATAAAGTTCGTGTCAGTGTCGGCATCCAGTGGAGGCAGCCACTTGACGTGGTACAGCGACAAATGTAAATCGTCATCCGGAACCGGCCAAATCCCTACTCGGTTATTCACCATAAAAAAGGTAAGATCGTCGGATTTCTTCTTGTTGGGGTCTAGTACACGGTATTCTCGGTTTCCCTTGGTGACATCCAGTCTACTCACTATTTTACTCACCGAAGACATTTTGATAGGATCACCCCAAAATGAAGTTTGATAGTCGTCAACCAGCATAACCGAGCGTACTGCTTTAATCCTCAAACTGCTTACTGCAGACACGTCTACAATCGCCTCGCCTGCGGGGTAAAGAAACCCCCCAAAGTCTGAAGCTAGATTAAAATTGTACGAACGTTGTGCATTCAACACCGCAAGTTGCACTGCCTGTTTCGCAATGGGCACCCACCTAGTGTTGTCAGGGCGGTCTACGTGCGACAACAGAAATTCATATGCTTGTTTAAAGTTCATTACACCTATAAGTGGAAAATTTAGCCCTGAGGGGCTTTTTAGCTTTTATGGCTATCCTAGCCCTCGCAAGCTGCAAAAATCCTTCCTGCGGCTTCCTGCGGCTTCCTGCGGCCATTGCGGCTTCCTGCGGCGGCTACCCTTACCGGCCTCGGCCCCTTCCCATAGTGAATTCTAATCATTAGCATTCACCATGGGAAAAGGCCGAGCCTACGCGTTGCGCAAGCCCGACCTCCCTCTTGGTTACTTGTCCTTTCGGCCAGTACCTGAGGTGTACCCAGAACCAAACGGTCCCGGAGGAGCACCCGAGACCACGTGCTCACGCGCAGTGTTCTTTGCACTTTGGCCAGGTGATTGTTTCGCTCCACGCGAAAGCGTTTCATTCTGTGGCGAGTTATGCACCACACCACTTTGCGGTAAGTCCTTGCGGACGTTACCCTGTCTGCTTATTTTTGCACTCATGTTTGTCCTTTCACTACGAACCTGTATTTTTCGTTTTCGTCCAACAGCGCGGCAGCACCCGTGTCTACGTTTTTAAACAGCACCGCATCACCATTAAAAATGATAATAGCTAGGAACTGTGAGTCACTGGTACTCTCCCCAGAAGTGAGTGTAAACTCCCAGATTTCTCTTAAACCAAGAGCACTCGCCGATACACCCGAAGGAGGGTCTGACGAGGGCGATTCAATAATCCCACGTCGGCAGATTATATCCTTGCCGTCTGGCCCCCCTTCGCGCCAACTATGTTCAGTTATGATTTTCATTAGTGTACATAGTTTTTAACATCCTGAATGAGCATGTTACCCTCTGGCAACCACATCTCAATACCGGCCTCTGTGAGGTACTCATCACGCCTCAGATCTTCGTCAGGCAGCTGACGATGCTCCAACAGCGTAGTATCGCGACCGGGCATATACCGCCATTTCAACGAATGAATGTCGATAATAAGTGCCCAGTTACGCCACAGCGGATCGTCGTTAAACAACGGGTGACTCTTGAACCAGTAATCACCGAACGGCGTTACGTACCGAGTAAACCGGAGTCCGTAAGCTTCTGCGCCAACTTCCACCTGAGTGGTCGTATTCCGCTCAAAAAGCTCGTTGAACACCATCATGGCACCCGAACCACAAAGTACCAACTTTTCGTTGGTTTTATTACTGTGGTACCTGCCAACACGTTCCACCAATTCGTTCCAGAACTTTTTGGTAAGATTGCCGTTAGGCAACGGGATGATACGCTTGAGGTCGTCGGTGACATTTGTCGCAGCATCATGGTCGCTATACGGTGCGTACGTCGTACCGTTGATAGAGAGACCGTCTGAACCGGCATCCCACAACCGCAAGAACTCGATAATCCCCGACATCGTACGCAGCGGCCGGATACGGCCTCCCGCACGGTGGTCAGGAGCCATCTTCAACGAACGTTGCCCGAAGATAATGTTCTTCTCCAGTCGAGTCATATGCTCGATATACGCATCACGCGCACGTTCCCTATACGGTCCCGACTCGTCGAACTTCATCTCGGTCTTGGCAGCAGTACCGGTGAACTCGAACTCAGTACGCTCAATTTGCGTAGAGTTCATGACCACCTGCGGCAAGTAGCCAACTCCGCCGTACTCACCAGAACCACCTTCGATATGTGCCGAAGAGATGATCCTAATTACAGTATCAGCATCGCGGTCGCCCGAAACGAACTCATAGTCACGCAAAAGCCGAACTTTCACGTAACCCACCCCGTTAGTGGAGTCGAATACCACGTCCAACACGCGAAACATCGACGAGACCGTCTCAACCTGCACGATCAAGTTCTTGTTGAACTTATCCGCCCTATCGAGCTTGATCCACAAGTCATCATCGGTGTCTTTGGACGTACCGTCAGGTATAAATTCACCGTCATTCGTAGTAGCCGAAGTAGGTTCAGTAGTCGTAATAGGATTATTCCCACGAAGTTTCGCCCTCCTCTGCGGAAAACGTTTTTCGTGCCAGTTAAACTCAGGATCGCTGGTAACCTCGTCACCGATCATACTTAAAAGACCAGTGATAGGTGCAGCACCCTGAGGGAAGCTATGCAAGACTTCACGGCGCCAGTTTTTAAACCGGGTATCCGCGTAAGTCTCGCTATCAAGTAAGCCAAAGGCTGTTCTCATAATAGTGTCCTCTTAGTTTTTAGTTAAGTCCCGAAGATTTTCTTCATCTTCGATTTGTCTTCAGGACCGTCTGCACTCCCTCCAGATTGGCTTCGTCCTGACGGAGCAAGTTGGTTAGGCTTCGGCACTGCCGAGGCTTTCGCCGGTGCTTGCTTTCCGCCGGCACTGGTCTTCGCCGGTTTCTGTAAGGAAATTCCGCTTTGTGCTAAAACCTGACGCGCCGAATCTGCTACGGCTTTTGCGTAATCCTGCACACTGTTAGGATCGATCGTACGAGCGATACCACTAACAATTTGCGCATAGGGTTTCAGGTCTGCGTTAGCTTCATAAAATTGTTGCACAGCTTGCTGCTGTGCCTGTGCTTGTGCTTGCTGGATCACCGGGGTAGTCTGCGACTCTACACGATAAAGCTCACGTTTCATCAGGTATTGCGTAGTCGCAACTGCATTCTCCACGGCCTTTTGCAGCGTATTCTGCAGGGCTTTTGCACCTTCTTTGCCCCCGCTCAAGATTGTATCCGCTTCCTCAGAAGTCACTTCGTAAGGAGCGAAAACTTTGTTGAACTCCTCAGTAGTCATATCTTGAGGCCGCTTCAAGTAAACAGGCGTTTCTTCCTGTGCAGGCGGTGCCGCTGGCGCCGATTGCCGAGGCGGCGTAACTGTGTATCCAGCTTGGCGCAACGATTCAAGAGTACTTTCATCCAACTGCGGCGGCTGTGCCGGTTGTGCCGGTTCTACGGGCTCCGCAGGTTCCGCAGGTTCCGCAGGTTCCGCAGGTTCTGCTGGTTCTGCGGGCTCCATAGGCTCACCTGCGGGTGTTCCGTCTTCCACGGAAACGGTCTGTGCAGGCTTCA
>PXEC01000118.1 GCA_003566255.1 Candidatus Peregrinibacteria bacterium
GAGACTTTAACGGAGACGGAGTGGACGATATTGCCATGGGGGCATTTAACGCGCTTATAGACGAAGATAGAAAGGGGAAAGTGTATGTTATGTATGGTGAGGAACCAGAAGAAGGAGACTCTGTTCACACAAGCGATCATTTTGGAGATTTTGCCCTAAACAGATCTGATATTGTACTCGAGGGAGCGGTAGTCGATGGAAAATTTGGTATATCTCTGTTAACCGCGGATCTCAATGGTAGCGGATTTGACGATCTGATAGTTGGTTCTTCCGATGTCGTATATGTGTATTTTGGCGGTGAAAGAGGCATTGGCTCCTATCCTGACCTGATTATCCGCGGAGAGCTTCCCGACGAAAAATTCGGAATTTCTCTTGCCGTCGGCGACTTCTCTGGGAACGGGAAAAAAGATCTGGCTGTTGGCGCATATACGGCGGACATAGAAAACAGGGAACAGGTAGGAAAAGTTTATCTTTATTCCGATGTAGCGGATCAGGCAAATCCAGTCACTTCCTCAACTCATTATTTGAAGGGTTATTACGAAAAATCTTGGTTCGGGTTTGATATGGATTCAGGGGACGTCACAGGTAATGGTGTGGATGATTTGCTTGTTTCTTCCTTCCCGTACGGCGGGGAGCACAGGAATGCCGGAGTTTATCTGTATTACGGTGGCCAAAATTTTCCTAAAAAAACGCTGGCCGACGTCATCATAGATGAGCCGATACGTGAAGTTTTACCCGGAGCGAGCGTTATTTTGAGGGATTTTAATGGTAATGGAAAAGCCGATATCGTGATCGGGGCACCTGCAATAAGGCGTATTGGGGGGAGCGGCCTAGGGAAGGTCTATATAATTTTTAGCGGTGATGAGCCTCTCAGAAGGCACTATCGTTTGAAAACAAGAACTGATCTCAACATCATCCATGGAGAAAACGAAGGAGATTGGTTCGGTTACGGACTAAACGGCTTCGATTTAAATGGCAATTCCATAAATGACCTTGTTGTTGGATCGCGACATTCCAATACTCTTGATGGCATAACAAGGGGTAAAGTTTTCGTTTTTTGGGGATCTAACGGTCCTTTCGGTCGTATTTTTCCCGCTGATGGATCTACCGTGGTTACCAGAGGCGAACTTGTGAAAATCGTTATTGACAGTTTCGATTTGCGGCTTAGGGAAGCGGGATTCTTGGACAGTTGCTACAGCCATAAGGAGTTCTGTCTTTTTAATTTTATCGCGATGTCGTCCTTTGACGATATAGTCCTTGAGACGGAAATGACTCTTTACCCGGACGTTCCTCCGGAGCACCCTTACTCGGATTATATCAACGATGCCACTGTTCTGGGGTTGGTGAACGGCTATTTGAATGTTGAAAACAGCCCTTTCATGCCCGATAATCCGGTCAGCAGAATCCAGGCTCTCAAAGTCATTTTGGGCGCTGCTGATCTGGTTCCGAACAAATATGAATTTGAATTGGCGAACAAACTCGGCGGCTATGCGGAACTGTTGAGTCAATTTTCCTTTTTTGCTGATATCGATGCCAAAATATCGTCTATGTGGTGGATGCCCCGCTATGTGAATTTTGCTGTTGAAAACGGCATTGTCGAGGACGCGGACCATTTCTTCCCCCACGATGAAATAACCTTACATGAACTGAATGATTGGATTATGAGGACCCTATCGTTTTTAATCGAAGAGAATGAAGAAGCTTAGCCACGAGGAAATTTTACAATTAAAGCCCTCCATAGCGGAAGTTAAGAAGAAAAAAAGAAGCGAAATCTATGTCCTTCTCGACAATGTGAGGAGTCTTTACAACGTGGGGGCTATTTTCAGGACGTCTGATGCCGTTCTTCTGAAGAAACTTTATCTGTGCGGCATAACCGGTTTTCCTCCCCGTAAAGAGCTATCCAAGACCGCCCTCGGGGCTGAAGAAGTTGTCCCTTGGCAATACATTGACGATTCCACGGATGCAATCAAAAAACTTAAAGGACGTGGGGTGAAAATCGTTGCTGTTGAACTTGCGCACGGATCTGTTTCTTATCAGGACGCGAAATATGATTTTCCGGTTTGTTTTGTTTTTGGGCATGAAGTTGAGGGAGTTTCCGATGAAGTGATGGAATTGGCGGATATGGCTGTCACAGTTCCGATGCTGGGGCGCGCAAATTCTTTGAATGTATCGACATGTTGTGGAATTATACTTTACGATGCTCTCGCTAAACTTAATTACTCAAAGTGATTCACTTATGGAAAATCAGTAGGATTGGTATCGGGCTCATAGCTTTTGTTTTGATCTGGTCGGTTGCGGTGGGTTTTTCTTCCAGTCAGCCGGGACGGTTCTTTAACAAGGCGAACAACGCGGTCTGGTTGGAGCATGCATGGGTGGGGGATTATAAAAGCGAGGCGGAAATACAGGCGTTGTTGGATGACCTCAGAAATTATCAGTTTTCCACTGCGTTTGTTCATGTCGGTCCTTTGAAAAGTGACGGATCAATAGACCCGGAGACATATAAATATTCGATACATTTTGTGGATACCGTTCGCAAATTTGATCAAGATATCCAGCTTCAAGCTTGGATGGGGCAACTTAGACACAGAATAGATTTGGATGATCCGGAAGTCCGCCATAATGTTGTTCGAAAATCCGTGATAATGACCCAAATGGTGGGATTTGACGGGATTCATTTCGACATTGAGCCGGCTTGGGATAATGACCCGGGATTTATTAGATTGTTAAAGGAAACGCGTGAGAAATTGCCTGAAGAAACCGTTATTTCCGTAGCGCTGGCAAAGTTCATCCCTCAATCAGTTCTGTGGCTTTTCGGCAATATTTACGAATTCAAAAATTACAGCACTCAAGTCAATTACGGAAATGTCCAAAAATATGCGGATCAAATTGCCGTTATGGTTTACGATACAAGCATAAGCAAGAAATGGTTATACAAGTGGTTGGTCAAAGAACAGGTTATATGGATAACCTCTTTTCTTGATGAAGCGGATGTTTTTATTGGCATCCCCACGTACGACTACGGAGATCCAAGACCTTGGTTTGATCATGAGATCGAAAATGTGCGCACGGGATTGGAGGGGATCATAAAGGGGTTGAATAATCTGAGGAGCAATCCTGATCGTTTTGCGGGGGTTGCCGTTTATCCCTATTGGGAATTCGATGAAGAAAATCGGAAAGCCTATCGTGAGCTTTGGCTTGATTAGAAAAATTTATGTTGAATCTTGAGTTTACAAATGAGACCGACGAAAAAGTACCAAAAAGATTTTTCAACGAAATTTTGAAAAAATTTTGTAAAAATCTGAAGCCGGTGTTGGATAAAAAGCTGCGGACCCGTGAAGGGATCGTTGACCTTATTCTGGTTGATGATGACGCCATCAAGAAAATGAACGCGGAATATAGAGGAAAAAATCGGCCTACGGATGTGATCAGCTTTGCTTATTTGGAGGTGACGGATTATGAAAAAGCCAAAGGCGATGTTATTGTCGGAGATATTTTCATCTCCGTTGACACGTCGAAAAAACAGGCAAAAGAGAAGGGGCATCCTTTGAAAAAAGAGTTGGAAATTTTGTTCGTTCACGGTCTTTTGCATTGTTTCGGCTTTGACCATAAAACGGATAAGCAGGAGGCTGAAATGGAAAAGTGGGCTGATACGATTATTGCCTGAGTTTTTTATTTGATAAGCTCGTTCGTCTCAGAACTGGCAGAGCCAGATTCTTCGCCGATCTGCGCGCTCGTGCCGTGCGCTCGCATGAAGCTTCATCGGCAAGTTTTTTGTTTGCCTGATGTTGTGCTTTTGGTGTATAATTCGGAGAAATAGATAAAAATAAAAACATAAATTCATTTCCCATGTTTGATTCACAAAGTAACGCGATTGTTGGTCCACGTGCCAAAAAACAAAATATTTTTAAAGGCTTTGCTTCGGCTTTTTTGTCTTTCTTGATTGTCATGCAGAGTATGGTGGGCATATTTCTTTTTGCCATGCCGGGGAATACCGCGCACGCGAGCGAGTTTGCTGAAGAAGAATTAACTGAAAGCGAAGTTCCAACTCATTATTTCGCTTTTGAAATTGAAACCGAATCAAGTCCGCAAACTTTTTCTTTCCGTGTGGATAACGCGAGTGATTTTGTGATTGATTGGGGGATCGGTGATGGGTTTGTTTCCGTTGATGACGGGACGGCTTTGCTTTCCAATGAATATTCTTCCGCGGGAACTTATGAAGTGAAAGTGGCTGGAAGAGCGAGCAGGATTTCTTTCTATGAAGGCACTCCTCATCTTTTGAGAGATGTTCTTACTTGGGTTTCCCCGGGCGTTACGGGCATCACAAGCGCTGAGAATATGTTCAGAGGAGCTACAAATATTTCCACTTTTACCTCCGTGAACTTTTTTGATTCAGCTTCTGCCGGAGTTACGAATATGAGGAATATGTTTTTTGACGCTTCCTCATTCAA
>PXEC01000025.1 GCA_003566255.1 Candidatus Peregrinibacteria bacterium
AACCGTGGCAGGCAATCCCATCAAATTGAAATAAATATAAAACAACAAAGATAATCCCAATAATCCAAGACCTACAACAGAAAGCCCCATAACCGCACCCGATCTAAAAGCCAAAATCAAAGCGGATCCCAAGCTCTCTCTAGCCGCATGAGCAGTCCTAACATTTGCTTGCGTAGCTATCTTCATTCCAAAAAATCCGGCAAGAACACTACTGATCGCACCGTAAACAAAAGATGCCGCAGTTAACCATCCCTCTTGCAAAGCGGTTTCCGGATTATTAAGCAAAAATCCAAGAACCAGAGACAAAACAATCACAAAAATTGTGATAACTCGATATTCGCGCTTCAAAAAAGCCATGGCCCCCTCGTAAATAGAATCTGATATCTCTATCATTTTTTCATTTCCCCTGTCTCTTTGCTTTATAATCACCCCAAAAATAAAAGCGGCGACGAGAGAAATAACACTCACGAGAACCATCAACAACGGATAATTCATAGTACTGAACGGTTATAAAATATTTTTTTTGAATCCGTAAATTCGAAGAAGATTCTATAAGCAAAGATAAACAAAATCAACCGTTTTTATTGAAACGGGGATTAAACGGGAACATCCTGCGTTAAAAGATTCAAAAGATCAAGATAGAAAGACTGCACAAAAGAAAAATCCTTCTCACCAAAATGATCAAGGGTATCCACAACAAAACCTCTCCCGTCGCTCCTCACAAAATAAATACCGAAAACCATTTCTTCCTCCTCAAAATCTTCACCTACCGCAACAGAAAATTCACTCTTTGAAACAATCTTTATCAATTTTTCAAAACGATCGAAATATTTATTCCCCACATCCCCATCGGAAACCAGCTCATCATTCTGAAAATACTCAACATACAAACTCTTGATCTCGTAATCGGGAATAATACGCAACTCCGTGACATCATTCGAATAAAAACTCAAAAATTCCACCTCCGCGGCCCCACCAAAACAGGAGGAAAGAACAAACAAGCAAACAACAAAAGAGAAATATAAACGTTTCACAATGAAATACTACCAAATAAGAGGAGAAAAAATCAACCCTCGCCTCACTCACCACCGCCTTCCGCCTTGGCTTCCTTCTTTTCACCTTCACCGGCCTCGCCTTCCGCGGCCTCAGCTCCTTCAGCTTCTCCTTCCGCCACCTCTTCAACAACTTCAGGCTCTTCCTCAACCCTAGGAGGCACCGCTGTAACAACCACTTCCTCCGGATCTCCAAGAACTTCCAATGTGTCCGGAACACTAAGATCTTTTACGCGAATAAAGGAATTGAAATCAACAATTGGCTCTATACTAACTTCAATATTGTGAATCAGATCACCCGGCAAACATTTAACCTCCAACTCGTCCAGATTATGCATCAGAGTACCTCCAAGTTCCTTGACCGCCGGCGCGACTCCTGTAAGCACAATCGGGATCTTTGTATAGACAAACTCATCCATTTTGACCTTAACAAAATCAACGTGAATGATTTTATCGGTGATGGGATGATAATTTACATCATGCACGATCGTATCAACCTTGCTTTTGCCCCCATCAATATTCAAAGAAATAATCGTATTTGTTCCGGCAAAACGAAAAAGCTTTCTGAAAGCCTGATAATCGACCTGAAGAGACATATTCTCCGTCCCCTTGCCGTAAAACTCAATGGGGATTAACCCGGAAGCAAGAAGTTTCTTTGCCTTAGTCCCCTCTTCTCGAGACTGAACATCCAAAGTCATTTTATCCATAGCGTCACTTGATTAAATTGCCCGCCCAGTTTAGAGGAAATTAATTACTTGTGCAATAGATTTTTTATGATAGAATTAGCCGCGACATCTAACAAATCCACATGTTTGAAAAAGCAAAAGACGTTTACAAAATGCAAAAACAGGCGAGGCAAATAAAAAAACAGCTGGCAAACACACATATAGAAGCCGAGCAGGAAGGAGTCAAAATCATAATAAACGGTGAGCAAGAAGTTGTGGAAGTGAACATAAGCGAAGAAGCACTACAGAGTCCCCAAAAACTGGAAAAAAATCTCCTGCAGACTTTTAACAAAGCGGTTAAAAAATCCCAACAAATAGGAGCTGAAATGATGAAAGAAGTAATGGGAGACCTGAATTTACCGGGGATGGGATAAATCCAAAAAACGTGAAAAGAAAAAAGAAAAGCACAAAACCCTTTGTACTGATTGCAATAATCCTGATTGTGATACCTTTAACATTATTTGCAAAATATCAAAGGGACATCAAAATTCCGGCAGATCCATCTGATGACTCCGTGATATATTTCCAAATCGAACGGGGGGCAAGTATAAAAAGTATCGGACAGGACCTTGAAGAAGAAGGAATTATAAAAAGTTCAAGATCGTTCCGCGTATATATAAAAAGAAACGAACCGGATCTAAAAATTCTTGCCGGCCGATTCCCCCTCAAAAAATCCATGACAGTGCCAAGTATCATAAAAACCATAAGTAAGCCGTCAAAAGCCGAGTTCGCAATTACGATACAAGAAGGACTGATGATAAGAGACATAGATAAAAGACTGTTGGAAATGGAGTTGACCTCACCGGGAGAATTCAAAGCGGCGGTAAAAAATTTCGAAGACTGGGAAAGGTACGATTTTCTGAACAGAGAAACTCTTTCAAAATTGGACCTCCCTTTGGAGGGTTATATTTATCCTGATACTTATTTCCTGGATCCGGCCGATTTTCATCCCAGCGAACTGATTTACAAAGCGTTAAACAACTTCGAAAAAAAGTTCGCTTCCGTAAGGAATGAGATAAAAGACAAAACCTATCACGAGATCATAACAATGGCCTCGATAGTCGAAACCGAGGTTTTTGGGGAAGAGGATAGAAAACTCGTCGCCGGGATACTGTGGAAAAGATTGCGAAATAACTGGAGGCTTGACGCTGACGCGACACTTTTATACATAAAAGACGACAGAGTGATAACATCGGCCGACTTACAATCGGACTCCCCATACAACACAAGAAAATTTCACGGCCTTCCTCCCGGACCCGTGTCAAATCCAAGCCTGGAAAGCATCAAAGCCACAATAACCCCGATAGAAAGCGAGTACTGGTTTTACCTTAACGCTACAAAAACCGGCGAAACGATTTTCGCCAAAACCAACGACGAGCACAACAGAAACCGCGCGATATATTTGTAATCGGTCCCGGGACTGCCCTTAAAAGTTATTCTTCACTTCCCTCTTCAACCTCCTCCTCGGAAGGCTCTTCAACCGGCGCAGGTGCAGGCGCATGCGGTTCGTAAAATACCTTAACAATCAAAGGCTCACTTCTGACACCATCAGCATTTTCCGCGTAAACCTCATAAATATTCTCGCCTTCTCTCATAAGATCATAATCCGCATTTGCAAAATACCTCCAAGTAGAATCTCCCGGAGTAAACTGCTGTAAAGTATAATCGTTTACGATAACCCTATGAGCGCCGGAAACTCTTCCCTCCAAAGTCGCCACTTTTGAACTGACTCTATAAAATCCGTTTTCATCGGTTTCCGTTATTCCGGCAACGGAAACAATTTCGGGCTTGTTCACGGCAGTGACTTCACCGGGAACTTCTTCCGGAGAATCTTCCACAACCTCCTCTGAAACATCCTCCAAAACCTCCTCCGAATCGTCTTCAAAAATATCTTCAACCGGGTCTTCTGGAGATACCATGGGTTCCGGCTCTACCCTTATCAGCCCGAAAGTATCCGTCCCCTCGATTCTCTTTTCAAATTGAGTGGGATCCGAGTCCTCATCAAGATTCCAGATACACCAATTTGTTTGCTTGAAATCATCAGAAACAGCGGAAATAACGGTGGGACTTTGGTACTGCCGATACCTGTCAAGAACGCGTGAATCAAAGACAATCTCTTGTCCGATTCCCAACCTTTCCGTCTCAACGACTCTTTTCCCATCACCACGAAGAACATCGACCAACAATCCATCATTATCAAAAACCGCAAAAACACGAACAACCTCAACATCCGAATTTTCAACCGCGAAGACACCGGCCATGTTTGAACGCACAACAATATTATCGGAATTAACAGTTATGTCTGTCTGCAAAGTATCTCTATAAACTCTATTGATCCACACCTTTCCTCTTTTTATGTTCAACCCTATAGAGGGCTTTCTCCCTTCATCCACAATGGACTCAAACTCAACTACGGTATTCGACCCCATCCTCATTATGGTCCCATCAAAAAACTCCACAATAAGACGGGCACCCGCTGAAGACCGGATTTCATCGCCTTGCATCACCAAAACATCGGAAGTAAGACTAAAAAAATCATCGGTCCCCCACGCCCTCATCTCCGCGCCGCCCTCGACAATATGCATGTAAGCAGCTCTCGGATTTTCCGTCGCGAAAAAAATCTTAAAAAGATTGAAAGCAAGAACAGCTATTACCCCGGCACAGATA
>PXEC01000171.1 GCA_003566255.1 Candidatus Peregrinibacteria bacterium
GCCTTCCTGCCTCATATAGAGCAAAACTCCGATGCCTTCCTCTGCTATTTTTTCCAATGATGCATCAAGTTGAGGTCTGCAATCACATTTTTTTGAACAAAACAAGTCCCCGGTCATACATTCACTGTGCACTCTCACAAGAACCTTATCAGATTTTGTCCATTTCCCCATCTGTAAAACAACGTGCTCAAAATCATCAACAACAGATTTATAGACTTTCATCTTAAAATCTCCATAGTCAGTAGGGAGCGAAGTCTCCGCCAGAAGTTCAACCAGTTTCTCTCTCCGGCGTCTATATTCGATTAGGTCCTTTATTGTGATTATCGGAAATTTATGTTTTTTAGAAAAGGCGATCAATTCATCCCGCCGCATCATCTCGCCGTCCTCTCTGGAGATTTCACAAATGACGGCAACGGGAACTGAACCACTCATCTTGGCTAGGTCAACAGCCGCCTCGGTGTGGCCCGCCCGGACAAGAACTCCTCCATTTCTTGCCCTTAAAGGGAAAACATGCCCCGGACAGACAAAGTCATCCGCGCTACTCTTTTGGTCGGCAATTTTTCTGATTGTTTTAGCTCTTTCAGAAGCGGATATTCCGGTCGTGATACCATCCCGGCAATCAACCGAGACTGTAAAATTACACTTGGTCGATTCTTTGTTTTCCGGAACCATCGGATTCAACTCCAATCTCCTCGCGGTATCCTCATCAACAGGAACGCATATAAGTCCTCGCCCCTCCTTCGCCATAAAATTAACGTCCTTCGCCTCGACTTTTTCAGCCAGCATCAAAAGATCCCCTTCGTTTTCTCTGTCTTCATCATCCAGCACAACAACCATCCCCCCTTTTGTGAGAGAGTCGATGGCTTCTTCAATTTTATTATAATGGGCCATAAGTGCTTAAACTGCAAATCGTACAAACTCGTCAACGTCGGCATCCGCTTCCCGTAAAATCTGCTCGATGAGTTTTTCCGGATCCTTAACAAAGGCCTGCTTAACAAGGGCGTTTTCCTCCCGAAACTTCTTTTCCTTCCCCATCATTATTTTATCAATTATTTCCTCCGGCTTACCCTCGGTTTTAAGCTGATCCGCCCAGATTTCCTTCTCCTTCGCAACAAGATCATCGGAAACTTGGTCCGGAGAAACAACCTCGGGGTTCATCGCCGCGACATGCATGGCAATATCTCTGGCGGTTTCAGTGTCTCCACCCGTCAATGAAACCAAAACCCCTATTTTACTGTTTGAATGAACATAATCTCCCACATTGTCACCTTCAACAACAGCCATATTCCCAACCTTGATATTTTCTCCCAATTTCAAAACCGCCTCTTTTATTTCAGGCAGATCACGATCCTCGGGCTTGATCTCTCCCTTCAGCAGTTTGTCGGCCAGCGTCTCTGCCACCGCCAAAAAATCATCGCCTTTCGCCACAAAATCGGTCTCACATTGAAGTTCGACCATCGCGCTCTTATTCCCATCAGACTTAACGACGATCGCTCCCTGAGCTGTAGAAGCTCCCGCACGTTCCGCGGCTTTTGACTCACCTTTTTTACGTAGAATATCAACAGCTTTTTCAAGGTCACCATCGGACTCTTCAAGAGCCTTCTTGCAGGCCATCATCGAAACACCCGTCGCGTTTCTAAGTTCCTTTATTTGTTCCATCGAAATTGTCATAGCATTTTTAAATTAAATGATAAAAAAATTATTGATCGGTAGGGGGAGGATCGGCATCTTGTTCTTTTTTCGCGGATCCTTCAGCCGGGGGAACTGTCCGGGGCTGATCCGGCTGCTGTTGCCCAACAGCGGGCTTATCTTCTTCATCAAGAGTTTTCTGCGTCAACAAGGTGAAAAAATACGTTTCAGGTATCTTCAGTGCAAAATCCCCCAAAACAGGAATTTTAGTGGTTTTGCCACCGTAGGCTATCACCATTCCGGCGGCATGTAAAAGTAAAACAGCCCCCCACATCATAAGGCTCAAAACCGGACTAACAAAGGCAACAAGAATAGTAATGAACCACAAAACAAACAAGACAATTCCTTGCCTCGCGTGGAAAAGTGCAAATTTGCTTTTTACCTTGACTACCGCGGTGACCGCGCAAGTTATCAAATTAATAACAGGGATATAGCAAATCAGCCCCCACTTTCTATCATCAGACTGATAAGGTTTTTGTTGACTAGACTCTTCCTGCATTTTCAGATTTTTTTAGAGGTCTTCCTTAGCGCGCCTGAAATTGAGCCTACAAAATATTCCAGAGATTTCAGGGCATCGTCATTCCCCGGAATAGGATAATCAACTGCGTCCGGATTTGCGTTCGTGTCAACTATGCCCACAACGGGTATGCCTATTTTTTTCGCCTCCTTTACGACGATCTCATCTCTTACTACATCAACGACAAAAACAACATCGGGAAGAGATTTCATATTTTCAACACCTCCAAGAGCAATTTGCAGTTTGTCTATTTCCTTACGCAATTTAGACGCCTCATTTTTGGTATATTTCTCAAACTCGCCGCTTTTCTCCTGCTCCTTCATGTCGGAAAGATACTTTATTCGTTTCTTTATCGTTGAAAAGTTTGTCAACAATCCGGGAATCCATTTTGAAACGACATACGGCATGCCACAGCTTTTTGCCGCATCTTCCAAAAGTCCAACGGATTGGGGCTTGGTGCTGACAAATAAAACCGTTTTACCTTCCTTGCCGGCCTTAGCCAGAAAGTCCAAAGCCTTTTCCAGATGCAAAGCGGTTTTTTCAAGATCAATGATATGAATTCCGCTTCTTTCGCCGTGGATGAATTTTCTTGCTCGGGGGTCCCATTTGTGGGTTCGATGGCCGATGTGCACAGCACAATCAAACATCTTTTTGAGTTCACTTTTTGTCATAATCCTTGTGGTTTACATCTGTCTCTCATTTATTTGTGTCATGGCCCCCGTTACGCGGGGGAGGATTTCACAAGCTGGGAGACAAACTTGATATAAATGATAAGCAGCGTTAATCTAATGAAAAGAATAGCCAAATGCAAGGTAAAAAGAAAAAAATGAAAAAGATAGAACAGTTAAGGGAACAGATAGATGAAATAGACGCAAAAATAGTATCGCTTCTTGAGGAGAGAGAAAGAACGGTCATGAAAATCGGTGAGGAAAAGAGGAGAAGAAAGATCGATGTAAACGATGACGAGAGAGAAAGGAAAATACTTAAAAGATTAAAACGCAAGTCTCACAGGGAAGTATTCAAAAAAATCATCGAAATCTCCAGAGAAAAACAGGAGAGCGGGTTTGACTAAAAAGCAAAAAAAAGATATAATGGCAGAAGTTATAAACAAAAGAAATGGAAGCAACACCAAAGAAAACAAAAATCACAATAACACTTCCGACAAATGCGTATTTTATGTCCGGAATAAGAGATTTTACATTGTCCGTGATCAAAAATACGACAAAATTTCCGGAACAGTGGGCATTCAGATTTCAATCCGTAGTGGATGAACTCTGCAACAATGCGATAGAATACGGATCAGCGGAAGGTAGCGAAATACGAATAACATTTATGTTGACTGAAGATGATTATTTGGAAATAACAGTAGAAGACACCGGAACCGGGAAAAGCAAAATCAACGCAGAACAACTGGAGAAAATTTTTAATGAGAGACGAGAACCCGGATATGTGTTTAATGGGATAAGGGGGAGGGGATTGGTCAAAATTGTGGGAGAATGGACAGACGAGATTAAATTCAAAGACAGGCCCGAAGGTGGCCTCGCGGTAACAGTCAAAAAGTATCTAAAAAACACAAGGAAGTCCGCAGAACTTCCTCAACCCAATACCAATAAATTAACTCTTAACAATTAAAAAAATGACTGAAGCAACGATTACAATTGAGGACGTCCAAGGAGCAACACCGCTCAAAATCGCTCACATCTCCGGGCAGCTAGACGAAAGCAACGTGGATGAGAAGATACAAGAAGTATATCAAGCCGTGGAAAAAAGCCCGAAAGGATTAAGCGTCGTTTTTGATCTGGGCGAGCTGGAATACATGAACAGTAAATCAATAGGCTATCTGACGGATCTATATGGAAAAATCACAGAGGGGGGAGGTCATGTAGCCATAGCAAACGCAAAAAGCAACATACTGGATATCTTGCAAGTTGTAGGTCTTACACAGTTGGTAAAGACATTCAATAGTGTTGATGAGGCAAAGAGCCATATAGCTTCACAGCCTGCCGTGGCACCAGCAGAACCTGCAGCGCCAGAAGCGCCAGCGGCGCCGGAACAGCCCGCAACACCAGCGGAACCTCAACAACCAGCGGAACCAGCAGCACCGGAAGCGCCAGCGGAACCTCAACAACCAACGGAACCTGCAGCCTCTGCAGCACCGGAAGCGCCAGTAGAACCGGAACAGCCTGAAGCACCAGTAGAACCGGAACAGCCTGAAGCAC
>PXEC01000065.1 GCA_003566255.1 Candidatus Peregrinibacteria bacterium
GAAAATCTCATGCGAAATTTAAAGAAGAAGGATGAATAAACATCTGCCACAAACCGCGGGTAAGTTGATGACGGGGCTTGTTCCGGTTGTTGGAATTGACGCGCGAATAGGAGAGGTTGCGGAAATGTTGTACAGAGAAGCCAAAGAGCTTGAAACCATCGCTTATATTTTCGTTATAAAAAAGAATAAAATTCTTGCGGGAGTTATTTCCGTGAAGGATGTTTTTAGATTGAATCCGAACAGGAAGGTCAGCTCTCTTATTAAGGGGCAGAAAATATTTTCCGTTAGAGCCCATACTGATCAGGAGCATGTTGTCCGTGTCGCGTTGAAGCATGGGATTAAGTCAGTTCCTGTGATTGATAAAAAGAAGAAGTTTCTTGGGGTTGTTACGTATAAAACAATTCTGAAGATCATGGAGGCCGAGCACATTGAGGACTTGTTGCTGGGTGCCGGTATTACCGCGGGGAAGGATGAGAAATCCTATGAGAATTTTGTTAGGTTGTCCTCTGTAAATCAATTCAGGAAGAGGTTGCCGTGGCTTGTTTTGGGATTGTTGGGGGGGATAGTGACGGCATTCGTGGTTAATTTGTTTGAGGAATCTTTAAGAGAGGAGATCATTTTTGCTTCTTTTATCCCTCTGGTCGTTTACATTGCCGATGCAGTTGGAGTGCAAACTCAGACTATTTTTATACGAGCGATGGTCGTGGATAAAAGCCTGAAAGCTTTTAGTTATTTCAAGAAGGAAGGAATTGTTACCTTGGGGTTGGCTATTTGTCTGGGGCTTATGATAGCCGCGATAACAATAGTTTGGCAGCAATCTGAAATATTGGGATTGGTTATCGGGCTTTCCGTCTTCAGTACTATCGTCATTTCTTCATTGGTGGCAATTCTGATGCCTTGGTTTTTCGATAAAATAAAAATTGATCCGGCTGTAGCCAGTGGTCCTTTTGCGACTGTTATAAGGGATATCACAAGTTTGATGGTTTATTTTGGGATAGCTAATTTGTTGTATTTCAGAGTGTTTTCTTGAAAAAGGCTCTGATTTGGTGTTAAATTTCGGATGTTGATCGTTTGATCGTATTAATAAAAGATTTTGATGAATTTAGTTGGAAAGTATTATTTTTTGGGAGGTGTTGTTGTTCTTTCGGTTGTTATTGCTTATGTTTTAGTTTCAAATTTTGTTTTGAACGGAGACTTTATTTACAACATGCATGTCAACGTTTTGGAGGAGGATGTCAAAGGGGCGGAGGAGGATGTTAGTGACTTGGAAGTCGAGCATGTTGAGGAAAAGAAAACTTTGCTCGCCTCCGAGGGTGGATTTGCGGAAAAGGACAATCCTTTTAAAGATCTGGCTTTGGATCACAAGGAGGCGGATGCAATAATCGCTCTTTATTATAGAGGTATTTTAAGCGGTTATTCGGACAGGACTTTCAGGCCGGACAGAAAAATTAATAGAGCTGAATTCACTAAGATTTTGGTGGAGGCCGCCAATGTTGATTTTTCTTTGATAGCCGGCGCCGATTTAAATAACTGCTTCACTGATGTTAAGGATTTGGAGAGTCAGTGGTTCACCCCGTTTGTTTGTTCCGCCAAATATAAAAACTGGATTGATGGGTATGATGACGGATATTTTAGGCCCGAGCGAAATATTAATAAGGCCGAAGGATTGAAAATTGTTTTATCCGCTTTCGGATTTACCGTTCCCGAGCCGCATCTTGTTTCTGTTATGCCTTATCGTGATGTTTCGGAGGGGGTTTGGTATGCCGGGTTCGCAAAAGCCGGCAAAGAAAATCAAATTGTTTCCGACGGAATTTTGTTTAATGCTGGGTGGCAATTGACCCGGGCGGATGTCGCGGGGATGGTTTATAGAGCGATGCGGGCTAAGGGACTTTTGTAAAAACGGCTGCGCTATAGCAATGGGGTCAGATACAATTTTTCTTTACAGTTTTCCTTTTAAATTTCAAAGAAAGCGCGGAAAGCGAGCTACGTCCCCGAAGGGCGGGAGCGCAGCCCCCTTTCACCCGCCCGAGGCGGGTTGCAGGGGACGCCGTTCACATGTGAACGGCTCTGCTTCCTTTTGAGACGCCCCTCGGGTGCGCAGCTCGCTCCCCGCACTTTCATGGGAACGTAACGTACTGAGACGCCTTTGTTTCACACACTCTCTTACTCCAAGTCTTTTTGATAACTTGGGAAGCTACATAGCGCAGCCGTCTTCAAATATTGTGTTTGACATTTTTGCAATATCAAGTAAATTGGGAATGTATTTATGTCTTGGTCTATATTGAAGAATTTTAAGAGTTTGAGATGTTTATCAGGTTAAATTAAATCAATTGCTGTTAATAAAATCTCATTAAAGAAAAATTTTCGGTAAGCGGGCGTTCTCTCGCTGTTGTGTGGGGTGATCGTCCAAAAAATTCTTCAGTAAGGCGGGACAGAGTTAATTAAAATAATATGTGGTTAACAATTTTGTTGGGCCTTGTTGGGCTCGTTGCCGGTGGCGGTGCCGGTTATTACTACCGCAAAAAACAAATAGAAAAGAAAAATAAAGATCTTGTGGAAGAGTCGGAAAAGATTCTCTCCGATTCTAAAATAAAGTCCAAAGAAATTATTTACAATGCCCGGAATGAAGCGTTGAGATTACAGGAGGAAATTAAGAAAGAGGAGCATGAAAGTCAGAAAAAGTTGCATGAAAGGGAAGAGCGCTTGATGAATAAAGAAGAAGGGCTGGACACCAAAAATGAAGAAATAGAAAAATTGAAAGAGGACCTGGATGATAAAATGGATTCCGTTCGGCAGTTGCGTGAGGAGGTCGAAGGTATTTATCGTCTGCAGTCACAGCAATTGGAGAAGATTGCCGCGATGTCGAAGGAAGAAGCTAAAGATGTTCTTTTGAAGAAAGTTGAGGAAGAATCAAAAGAGGATATTGTTGCTCAGATAAAAAAGGCCGAAAAGGAATTGCAAGAGAAATCCGAAGAGAAGGCAAAATGGATTATCGCCGATGCTATTTCCAGATGTGCCGCTGAAACCACAGCGGAATCCACCGCGACAATAGTCAATTTGCCGAACGATGAGATGAAAGGGCGTATCATAGGAAGAGAAGGAAGAAATATTAACGCATTTGAACAGATCACCGGGGTCGATGTGATAGTTGACGATACTCCGGGGTCCATAGTCGTTTCAGGGTTTGATCTTGTAAGAAGATATATAGCAAAGGTTGCTCTTGAAAGATTGATAGAGGACGGACGGATTCATCCGGCCAGAATCGAAGAAACGGTCGTCAAGGTGAAGGATGAGGTCAATGTCCTTATAAAAGAGTTGGGAGAGAAAGCGGTTTTGGAGGCTGGAGTTACCGGACTTCATCCGAATCTTGTTAAAATTCTGGGAAGGCTCAAATTCAGAGTTACCCATGGGCAGAACGCTCTTAAGCATTCAATGGAAGTCGCTTTTCTTGCCGCTAATCTCGCGGCGGAACTTGGGGCGGATGAGGGAGTCTGCCGGAAGGCGGGATTGTTGCATGATATCGGGAAAGCCGTGGATCATGAGGTTCCGGGGCCCCATGCTAAAATAGGTGCTGATATTGTCAAAAAATTCGGTTTGCCGTCGGATATTGTCCACGCGATAGAGGCTCATCATGGAAATGTTGCTCCTGAAACTTTGGAAGCCCAGCTCGTGCAGACTGCAAATTTGATTTCAAACGCGAGACCCGGCGCGAACAAAGACAATCTTGACGCGTATGTCAGAAGGTTAAATGAGTTTGAGCAGTTGTGTGACGGATTTGAGGGCGTTAAAAAAGCTTATGTTATACAAGCGGGAACGGAAGTCAGGATTTTTATCGATCCGGAAAAATTGGATGATCTTGCATCAGTCAAGTTAGCTCATGAAGTTGTTAGGACAATAGAGCGTGATCTGCAGCATCCGGGGCCTGTGAAGGTTCATGTCATAAGAGAGACTCGTGCTGAAGAATATGCGAAATAAAAAGTCTTGACGGATAGGGTTGGCACTCTATAATACAGGGTGCTAATTTTATAGACTTTAATATTTTTTAACCCTAAAAGACATGTCAAAAATTTATCCCACCGGAGATAATATCGTTGTTGAAGCATTAGAGGAAGAAACCACTTCCGATAGCGGAATCATTATTCCCGATACGGCTTCCAAGGAAAAGCCGGTCAAAGGAAAAGTCCTTGCCGTTGGTCCGGGAAAGTTGGCAGAGAATGGTTCCCGTTTGGAAATGGAGGTCAAGGAAGGGGATGTCGTTCTTTTTTCTAAATACGGACCTACGGAAGTTAAGTTGGATGGAAAGGAGGTCTTGATCCTTTCTTCTTCCGATATTTACGCAAAGCTCGCTTACTTCTTTAAC
>PXEC01000069.1 GCA_003566255.1 Candidatus Peregrinibacteria bacterium
GATGAGCCTTTAGAAGGTGAAGTTATGCATGGCACTTTTATAGGCCAGATAGATGCTCAGTCTGTAGAGATTAACTATTTCCAGGCTTTTGCTCTTGGTGAGGATGTCAGTGTCGAAGACATCGACGATGGTTCAGAAATTGTTTTCACATACCAGGCAGATTCATACCGTCCTATATTAAAGACGGTTGCCTTAAGATAGTTTGACTTTAAAACCGATGGCGATCATCTGGCGATCATCTTTTAAAATAAACGATGGTGGCTTTCTATATATTTATTGCATTTTTTTACTCTTGTTTAATTAGCATATAACATGTTAATATAAATGAATGATATAGAGGATAATGTTGAAAACGAGCAGAATAAAATATTTAGATCAAGGTTTTTGAGAGGGGTATTATGATGATAGATTGCAAAAGCTGTGGTATGGACTATGATGCTAAAGAATATGGTGTTTGCCCTTACTGCGGGCAGGCCCATGAAGACAGCGCTGACGGTTCTGAAGATGCCGCTTACGAAACAGAGAACCAGGGTTCAGAAGAAGAGAAAGCTGAAAAAACCAGGCCTAAATCCGGCAATTTAAAATATGCAATTATCGGTCTGGCTGCAGTTATAGTCATTGTGGTTGCCGTTTCTGCCATATTTGCTCTTGATGATTCAGCTGTAACAGTGCCTGATAAGTATACTACGATCCAGGAAGCGATTGATGCTGCTGAAGATGGCGATGAAATCGTGGTTGATCTTGGGGTTTATAGAGAAAATATTGATTTTAACGGCAAGAATATTACTCTGCGCAGTATTGATCCCGATGATACGGATATTGTTGATCAAACCATTATTGATGGTGGAGGCAGCGGTTCTGTCGTATCCTTTCGAAGTGGTGAAGGCGAAGGGGCTGTTTTGAGTGGTTTTACCGTTACCAGGGGTAACGGAATCCTCATTTCCGGAGGCAGTTCGCCTCTTATAGAGAAATGTGTTATTGAAGATAACACCGCTGAATTTGGCGCGGGAATAGCCATATTTGACTCCTCCCCCACTATTTTAAAGAATTCGATCATTGGTAATTCAGGTTTTTTAGGTGGCGGTCTGTTCATAGAGAAGTCATCTCCCCATGTAGAGGGGAATGTGATCTTAAGAAACAGTGCAGAAATGGGTAGTGGGATAGTGATTATTTCCAATTCAGCACCGACAATTATTGATAATCGTATAGTTCAAAATGTTGCCGAGAGACTTGGCGGAGGAATAGTCGTGGCTGTTGATTCGGATCCTACGATAAAGGAAAATGATATAATTAGCAATTCGGCACAACGTAACGGCGGGGGTATGCTCATAGAAGAATCTGAGCCTTTGGTAGAAGGCAATACCTTTTCCGGTAACAGTGCGGCTAACGGGGCCGGCCTCTTTATAGTAAACTCTTTTAATGCCGCTCTGATAATAGTTGGCAACACAATTAGCGACAATGTTGCTTCCATTGCCGGCGGTGGACTTTACATGGAAGGATCTTCGCCGATATTGGAAGATAACAGGTTTGTCGACAATATTTCTGAGCATTTAGGCGGGGGTGCCGCTGTTTATAACTCATCTCCTGTATTCAGGTTAAATACTTTCGAAGGCAATGATGCAAGGGGTCCTGAAGGTGGGGGAGCAATCTGGGTATCGGCAGATTCCATAATGGATATAAGTGATCCTGATGATAATAATTACCTGCAAAATACTCCTGACGACCTGGTTATGGAGTAATGTCAAAAAAATAAAAACATAAACATGTTTTGCAAATTTGAAAGGAGCAAACAATGAAGGAGTACAGTAAAGGTAAATCCAACAGTATAAAAATAATTGGTCTTTCGGTCGCTGCCCTGGCTTTGGTTGCCCTGGCTGTAGTGGCCGTGGTTTTTCTATATAATCCTGATATTTCTGTTCCCGGTGATTACCGAACCATACAGGAGGCAATCGATGCAGCCGAAGATGGTGAGGTTATCATTGTTGAACCCGGGGTTTATTATGAGCAGATCGATTTTAAGGGTAAAAGCCTTACAGTTCGCAGTACAAACCCCGAAGATCCCGATGTGGTAAACGATACGATTATCGACGGGCGCAGAAGAGGTTCGGTGGTTACTTTTCAAAGCGGTGAAGGTAATGATGCTGTTTTGCAGGGTTTTACCCTGACTGGCGGAGTTGGAACAGAAGAATCTATTTCTTTTGTAGAAGACGGTGAAGAAGTGGAAGTGGATGGTTTTTTCGGCGGTGGTATTATAGTTAAAGGAGGCAGTTCTCCAACCATAATAAATAATGTTATTGCAGGAAATAATGTTGAGCTCGATGGCGGCGGTATTGCGGTGCTCAATAACTCAGACCCAATTATTCGTTACAATGTTATAGAAGGGAACACCGCATACAGCGGTGCAGGCATAATAATATGGGAATCGAGTCCCGTTATTGAAGAGAATACTTTCCGGCAAAACAGGGCCAGGTATCTCGGCGGCGCGATAGCAGTCGATCAAGAGTCTTCTCCAAAGATAAACGGAAATGAGATAAATAATAACTCTGCTACCGGTGGTGGGGGTATTTCGGTATTGAATTCAGATCCCATGATTACCGGTAACAATATAGAAAATAATATTTCGATCTGGTATGGCGGAGGAATTTTTTTAGTCGATTGTTCTCCGACAATCGATAGTAATGATATCTCAAAAAATAGAGCTGATAATTTTGGTGGTGGAATTGCAGTTTCCGGAACATCAATGCCGACCATCAGCAATAACCAGATCAATGAAAACTATTCAGAAGAAAGCGGTGGGGGTATAGCTGTTATTGAAGGTTCGGATCCCACAATTATCGATAACATTATCTCTGAGAATACTGTATTGCTCGGCGGGGGTGGTATATTTATTAAAGAAGCAACCGCTACAATTAACAGTAATAATATTTTTAAAAACCGGGTTCAGCAGGATGGTGGCGGTATTGCTGTTTTAATTGATTCTGAAGCCGATGTTTTTGGCAATATTATTGAAGAAAATATGGCTGGTAGAGCTGGGGGCGCAATTGTTATCAGTGATGATTCTGCTTTAGTTTTAGAGGATAATATCATTTCTAATAATACTGCAGCTGTCGGCGGAGGGCTGCTTGTGCAAAAATCAAATGTAACTATAAATAACAATGTATTAAATGATAATGCTGCCATGGGTGGTTCAGGCGGTGCAATTTTTCTGGTTCTTAATGTCACAGCTGATGTAACAGGCAACGAATTTATCCGCAACTTCGCAGTTGAGTTTGGTGGAGCAATTGTTACCTATGAAAAATCGGTAGTTAAATTAAGAGAAAATGATTTTACTGAAAATGAAGCTGGCTTAGCCGGAGGAGCTTATCTCGGCGAGGACGAAGCCAGTATTGATTTAGCTGATCCAGATGATAATACTTATAGCGGCAATATTCCTGAGGGTGTTGAAGAAGAGCAGGAAGACAATGACGTTGAAAGTAACGATTAAGACCTGCAAGTGCAGTTTATCCGGATTGTCGTCAACATGATTGGCCGACACTTTAATAAAAACACTTTGTTGGTTTAAAAATGTACGAAGCTAAAATAACCTGTCCTTATGGGCAGGTTATTTCATATAAGTGTGTGCTGGTATTTAGAAACTTAAGAAGTTTGCCTGGTAAAGCTAAGTTGACAATCTCTTATTATTAATTTACGATAGTGCAGCATAAAGGCTTGTGGAAATAATAGTAGTTTGGGAATATAAAAAGGATGTGGCTAAATGATCATAGAAACCATCAGTCCCTATATTTTTGAGATTGGACCGCTGGCAGTGCGCTGGTATGGCCTCATGTTTGCTATATCTGTATTAACCGGTTTTTATTACATGCGTAAGCATGGCGTAAAAAAAGGGTTTGATGAAGATACTTTATTTGTTATCTTTATCGTTGTTCTCGTTTCCCTTATTGTTGGCGCACGCCTGGTATTTGTGATTGTTAACTGGCAATACTTTATGGCCAATCCGGAAATGATTATTCGCATCGATCGCGGTGGGTTGGCCTTTCATGGTGGTTTGCTGGGCGGGATCCTTAGCAGCTGGCTATACTGCCATATAAAAAAAATAAGCTGGCCAAGCCTCGCTGACCTTTCTGTTCCCGGTATTGCTCTCGGATATGCTCTTATTCGTATTGCCAATATTTTTAACCAGGAAATTATTGGTCGTGAAGCAGGCTTGTTATTTTTCGAACGTCACCCCACTCAAATTTACGGTTTTTTAATTGGAATTGTGCTTCTTTTTCTCCATAACTATCTTGCCCGCAGGGGAGAAGCAAAACCGGGTTATCTTTTCTGGAACTTTGTTCTCGTCTATTCTATCCTCAGA
>PXEC01000083.1 GCA_003566255.1 Candidatus Peregrinibacteria bacterium
GTTTGCCATTTTTCCCAATCATTTTCTTCGTCCGGCTCTATTATGGGATTGTGCTCCGGCTTCTTGAGTTTGCCCAGCGTGAAATCTTTTTCTTCCCCATTCTTTATTTTTAGTCTTGAGAAGAGAAAGACTTGTAGAAAATTTTTTATTGCTCTTAGTTTGGACATTTCCCCTTTTTTATTGATTTTTGTTTTTATAGTATCGGGGGATTATACCCCTTTTTTTTGCCTTTCTCAAGCCACTCGGCTTTACGTTTCTCTTGTTTGTTCTTTACCATTCCTGTCCTCTGTTTTCCGCTTTCTTAAGCTTGATCTATTATTTTGCGAATATGACGACTTACATCCAGGGTTCCTCCTCTTCTTTCAAATCTTCTTATTTCTCTTGCCGCACCAAATCCGATGTTCTCCAAACCGCTTAAACTCAACATTTTCCCCTTCGCCTTTTCTCCCCCAAACTTTGCCAAGGCGACTGCCTCCTTTTCTCCAATTTCTTTTATTCCCCCCAGCATCAGTTCGCTGACTTGGAATTTTGCCAGCTCCTCCGCGATTTCAACGTTGATTGATTCTATCCCGTTCAAATATAGCCGCCTCCTATTCCTCTCCTCCTCCTTAAATTTCGCAAGAGCTCTTGCCGTTTCTGCATCCAGAGATGTTAGTCCGTTCAATGTTATTGTGCCTCCTTTAAACTTCGCGAGGGCTTCCGCCTCTTTTGCGCTGATTTTTCCAAGCCCGTCCAACTTTATGGATTGTCCTCTTATTTTTTTTCTGGACAATATTCCGCCTTTATCTCCGAATTTTATAAGTTCCCTTATTGTTTCCTCACTTATCTCTTTTAAATTTTCCAAATTTAAAAAGGGGCTCCTGTACTTCATGGCTAAAGTTTGGGCCATTCCGGGAGTGATTGATTCTATTTTCATCAACATCTCGTTTATTTTTTTGAGATCTCCCTTTTCTATGGTTTTTTCAAACTCCTCTTCGGTGATTGCCCTCTTCGCCGCCTCTCCGCTGTCCTGTCTGATCAGGTCTATGTCAGGGGCGACGCGGTCTTCCTCTGCTTCTCCCTCTTGGGGACGGGGGGGTAAAGGCCTTTCGTCTTCTGTCCATTTTTCGGTTTTGTTGGGAGCCATTCTTTTTATATAAATTTATTTTCTAATTTTATCACTTTCCCCTTTCATTTGCAATAAAACGCGTGCTAAAATCTGACCGTGTCTTTGTTTCATCTTGAAAATAAGGGGCCCGCTTCGTTGGCTCTCGCCGGCGTTTCTTTCCTTATGATGTTCTTTTTCTTCCTGTTGATAGTGCCTTTTGTGAATGCTTCTTATCCTTCTTCCGATGTTACTCCGGCTTTGATTATGGGCGGTATGTGGCTGGGGATTTTTATTTTGTTGGGGCTGGGACTTTTGTATGGACTTGTGGGGATTTTAGGGAGAGGAGAAAGGGCTCTTTCCGGACTGGGCTTTGTTTTTAATCTATTGTTTTTGGTGGTTTATGTTGTGGGGCTTAGGGTTTTGACTTAGTCTTCCAGAATTTTGGCGTTTCTTTGAAGTCCGCTTCTTTTCGCTCTCATTAGCGGAGATCCCGCGAAGATGTTTAAAAATTGTTCGTCGCTTTTTATTTCTTTTATTTTTTTCAAACTTATTGAATCTCCGGCAATCGGATCTTTAAGTTCCGGATGCTCATTTGTCTTTTGACGGGCTTTATTGTGAGGACATACTTCCTGGCAAATATCGCACCCGAAAACTGTTTTCGTTCTGCTTATCATGTTTTTAAAAGAAGCTGGGATTTCTTTTTTATTTTCGATCGTGAGATAAGAAATGCATCGATTGCAGTCTATAACTCCCGGTTCTTCAATCGCTCCCGTTGGGCATGCTTCCATGCAAATTTTGCAATTTCCGCAGATGTTGAAAGGGGTGTCGGAATTTTTCTTTTTGTCCGAAATCTCCAGATCTGTGATTATTTCCGCCAAAAATGTCCATGATCCGAAATACTTTGTTATCAAGCATGAATTTTTTCCGATTCTCCCGAGTCCGGCTTGTTCCGCGAGCGCTTTTTCCAGCAAAGGCCCCGTGTCCACATACGCTTTTGTTTTTCCTTTGTGGACATCTCTGATGTAGTTCTCCAATTTTCTCAACTTCTTCCCGATTATTTTGTGGTAATCCCTTCCATATGCGTATCTTGCCACTCTCCCGTGTCCTTCTTCCAACGGAGACTGCTCTCTGTAATAATTTATCCCCAAAACAATAACCGTTTTTGCGCCGGGCAGAATTTTCTTTAAGTCTTGCCGGGATTTTCTTTCACGCATGTATTGCATTTCCGCTTCTTTCCCTTTCTCGAGCCAATCAAAAAATCTGTTCGTGTATTTGTCTTCCACGTTTGCGGGAGTAAATCCCACAAGGTCAAACCCTATTTCTTTAGCGATTTTTTCTATTTCTTGACGCATTTCATCGATACATTCCAATATAAGTCGCCTTTTTGCAATTCTTTTTTGCCTCAATTACCTTAACAAACTTTGTTAAAGGAGTTAGAGTTTTTCCCTTTTTTGTTTTTTATTTATGGATCTATCGGGTGAGTTGAAATCTGAATTCAGAAGAGCTAAAACTGCGTTGGAGGAGGCGCAGACAGTTTGCATCATCTCTCATCGTAATCCCGATGGAGATGCCGTCGGCGCGAATCTTGCGTTGCGTCTGGCATTGGAAAGTCTTGGGAAAACCGTTTCAAGCGCGTGTACGGACCCGATTCCCCCGAACAGTTTATGGCTTAAAAAGGCCGATACGTTTGTCCGGGATTTTGATTATGAAGATTTTGATGTGATTGTTTCGGTTGATTGCGGAGCGGTTAAGCTAATCGGTTTTGATAAAACCAAGCCGGAGATTTTATCCGGTCAAAAACCTTTTATAAATTTTGACCATCATTTTTCAAATGAACTTTTCGGAACGATAAATCCTGTTGATCCGGACGCGTGCAGTGCCTGTTATATCATATACGGATTCTTGAATTTTTGCGGATGGTGGATCTCACGGGATATCGCGACTTGTCTTTTGCATGGGATTTATTTTGATACCGGGGGAATGATGCACAGTAATACGACGTCGCCTGTTTTGAGGACTGCCGGCGAATTGATGTCCAGGGGAGCTGACCTTAAAAGGGTTTCCAAAGAGCTTTTTCACACCACTCCGGTGAACAAGTTGCGTTTGATTGGAAGAATTTTAGAGAGGGCTCACAAAAATGAAGACAATGTTGTTGTTTCGGCCGTTGGGGAAGACGATTATAAAGCGTGTGAAACCGATGCCGGAGATACCGGAGGAGCAATAGATTTCTTGAACGCGGTTCCGGATACAAAATATTGCGTTCTTTTGAGCGAAGACCCGGAAAAAGGCATTGTTAAGGGGTCTTTGCGGACTCAGCGCGAGGACGTCAATTTGTCTGAAATTGCGGGGAAGTGGGGTGGAGGCGGACATCCCAAAGCGAGTGGCTTCGGTCTGCCCGGCCATTTGCAGCCTGTAATAAACTGGAAAGTTGTTCCGGAGGAGGGAGGAGAAGCTCATGGTGAGGAGATAAAATTTTGAAGTTAATTTTCTTGACCTTGGGGGGGTTCTCGCATAAAATCCCTTCGAAATAAGCTAAAATGAATGCCTTTATCCAGTACTAAAAATCCCAAGAAAATCGCGAAGAAATCCGGCGGTTTGGCTTTTGGCAAAATTAAGAAAGTCTTGGTGCTGGGGAGTGGCGCTTTGAAAATAGGGGAAGCCGGAGAGTTTGATTATTCCGGTTCTCAGGCAATAAAAGCTCTTAAGGAAGAAGGGATTGAATCAATTTTGGTCAATCCCAATATCGCAACTATTCAGACCAGTGACGGCATGGCCGATAAGATTTATTTCCTTCCGGTCAACGCCCATTTTGTGGAAAAGGTCATTGCACAGGAAAAGCCGGACGGGCTTTTTTTATCATTCGGGGGACAGACGGCTTTAAATTGCGGTGTTGAATTGTTTGAAAAAGGCATCCTCAAAAAATATAACATCAAGGTTTTGGGGACTCCCGTGGAAACTATCCAAAAAACCGAGGACAGAGATCTTTTCAACAAAGAGCTGACCAAAATAGGCGTGAAAATGCCGAAGAGTGTCGCGTGTAATACCAAGAAAGAAGCTTTGGCGGCCGCGAATGAAATAGGGTTCCCTCTGATGATCCGCGCCGCTTTTGCGCTGGGAGGGAAAGGTAGCGGGTTTGCTTATACTCAAAAACAGCTGGATGAAATGTTAGATACCGCGTTCGCTTACAGTCCGCAGGTTTTGGTGGAAGAAAACTTGAAAGGCTGGAAAGAGATTGAATATGAA
>PXEC01000148.1 GCA_003566255.1 Candidatus Peregrinibacteria bacterium
CTACGACGTTCCGGCCGCCTTCGGCGGCCACACGGAACGTCAAAAAAACCGCCCGCCTACGGCGGGCTCCAATTCCTTTTTCCAAGACGAAGAAAGTGTCCACAGCTCCACTCTCATATTTTTGAAAGGCGATATAAATGAGGAAGATGTCCAAAAAATCGGTGAATCACTGGCAAACAAACTCATCCAACGAATAAGCATAAAAAGCCACGAAAAATTCATGGCGGACAGAGGAATGGACGCAATCGTCCCCAAAGTTAAACTAAAAGCGCATCCCCAAGCAGACAAAGTAAATCTAAACATCCCCGAAGAAGAATTGTTAAAACTCGGAAAAGAAGGAATTCCGGAAAGCGATTGCAAAAAAGGCGCGGGAAAATGTGGACGCAGAGGACCTTTGGCTTTGGACAAAGACTCTCTGGAAGTAATAAAAAAATATTTTGAAAAAGAAAAAAGACCACCGCGTGACATAGAATTGGAATCCCTTGCTCAAACATGGTCTGAACACTGCAAACACACAATCTTCGCCGCAAAAATAGACGACAACGAAGAAGGCATATACAAAGGATTCATCAAAAAAGCCACACAAGAAATCCGCAAGAACAAGGGAGAAAAAGATTTTTGCGTTTCGGTTTTCAAAGACAACGCCGGCGGAATAATCTTTGACGAAGAATGGGTAATAGCGGACAAAGCGGAAACTCACAACAGCCCCTCCGCGCTTGACCCTTTCGGCGGAGCGATAACCGGAATAGTTGGAGTAAACCGCGATTGCATAGGATTCGGAAAAGGGGCAAAACCGATAATAAACAAATACGGATTCTGCGTTGGAGAACCCGATGACAACGAACCTATATACAGAGATAAAAAACTGGAAAATCCCGCGCTTTCGCCAAAAAGAATACTTGAGGGAATAGTGGAAGGGGTAAATCAAGGAGGAAACTGCAGCGGAATCCCAACCCCCCAAGGCTTCGTCTACTATCACAAAAATTACAAAGGGAAACCGTTGGTCTTCGTTGGAACAATCGGCTTGATCCCGAAAGAAATAAACGGCAAACCCGCTTGGGAAAAAGGCGCCAAAAAAGGCGACAAAATAGTGATGCTGGGCGGAAGAGTGGGCATGGACGGCATCCACGGAGCAACCTTTTCCTCCGAAGCGTTAACAGCACACAGCCCCGCGACAGCGGTACAAATCGGAGACCCGATAACGCAGAAAAAAATGTCGGACGCGATAATAAAAGAAGTCAGAGAACAAGAGCTTTACAACAGCATAACGGACAACGGCGCGGGCGGATTATCATGCTCCGTCGCGGAAATGGCCAAAGAGTGCGGCGGCTGCGAAGTACACTTGGAAAAAGTCCCCACAAAATATCCGAACATGTCCCCATGGCAAATCTGGATAAGTGAATCACAGGAAAGAATGACTATGGCAGTACCGCCGGAAAACATAGAAAAACTTCAGAAAATAATGGAAAAACACGGAGTTGAAATGACGGTGATTGGAGAATTCACAGACAGCGGAAGATGCGTCGTAAAATACAACAACGAAACGATAATGGACCTGGAAATGGACTTCCTCCACGACGGCCTTCCCCGCAAAGAATTGAAAACAAAATATGAACTCCCCCAGCACCCCGAACCGGATTTCATACAACCTGAAGACCTAACGGAAACATTACACAAAATTCTGGCACGCCCAAACATAAGAAGCCAAGAATTCATTTCCACTCAGTACGACCATACCGTCCAAGGCGGCGCGGTTCTGGGCCCGCTTCAGGGCAAAGGAAAAGTAAACGCCCCGACATCAATAACAAAACCCCTCCCGGAAAGCGACAAAGGAGTAATTTTTTCACATGGCATAACCCCGACATACTCTTTTATAGACACATACCACATGGCCGCCTGCTCAATAGACACCGCTGTAAGAAACATAATATGCGCGGGAGGAAATTTGGACCATCTGGCACTGATGGACAACTTTTGCTGGTGCAGTTCCGATGAAGAACAAAGACTTGGAGAATTAAAATCGGCGGCTCAAGCCTGTTATGATTACGCGGTGGCATATGGAGCACCATACATTTCCGGAAAAGATTCAATGTTCAACGACTTTACCGGATACGACAAAAACGGAAACGAAATAAAAATATCCGTTCCTCCCACACTTTTGATCTCCTCAATAGGAGTTTTGAAAGACGTAACAAAAGCGATATCAATAGACCCGAAATTTCCGGAAGACCTTGTTTATGTAATCGGCGAAACGAATCCGGAAGAAACGGGAGGAAGCGAATATCTTGCGATGCAAGGATTCATCGGAAACAATGTCCCGAAAGTGGACATTAACAAATCCATAAAACTTTATAAAAAATTTGCGGAGGCGACGGAAAGAAGATTGATCGCGTCAGCTTTGAGCCCTTCTTTCGGAGGACTGGGAGTAGCTCTGGCAAAGAAAGCGATATCCGGTCAATTGGGAATGGAGATTGACCTTTCTCCGCTTTTAACGGAACTTGAAGAACATCCCCGAATCGACAACATTTTGTTCTCGGAAACGCAGGCAAGAATGGTAGTGACAATCGCTCCTGAAAAAGCGGTGGAATTTGAAACACTCTTTAAAGAAATCCCCCACTACCGCTTGGGAAAAATCACAAACGATAAAAATTTTATAATCAAAGATTTCATAAAAACAGATATAGCCACTTTGGATAAATATTACCGAAACGACCGCGTCTTTGCGAAGCGCGACATACAAGTTTTTGAATATTAAGCTTTTGAATATTAAAATCTAATTTCCCCATGAACCCGAAAACCGCGATAATCACAGGCTATGGAATAAACTGCGAAGAAGAAACCGCAAAATGCTTTGAATGGAGCGGCGCGGAAACTGAAATAATTCACGTAAACGATTTTATAGAAGGCACAAAAACCCTTGCCGACTACCAGATTTTGGCATTCCCGGGCGGCTTCTCATACGGCGACGACACCGGGTCAGGCAACGCAATCGCAAACAAAATAAGGAATAATTTAAACGAAGAAATTTTAAAATTCGCACAAGAAGACAAGCTGATAATCGGAATCTGTAACGGATTCCAAGTTCTGGCAAACTTGGGGCTTTTACCGGCAACGAAAAAATACGGAGAAAGACAAGCGGCTTTAATGCACAACAACACGGCAATTTTCGAATGCCGATGGGTCCACCTTAAAACACACAGTTCTAATTGTATTTGGACGAAAGGAATAGAAAAAATTCATCTGCCGATAGCGCACGGTGAAGGAAATTTTTACTGCGACCAAAACACTCTCAAAAAAATGAAAGAAACCGACCAAATAGTTTTCCGTTACACAAAAGAAAACGGCTCTCCCGCCGACGGGAAATTCCCCTTCAATCCTAACGGATCAATGGAAGACATAGCGGGAATCTGCGATCCTTCCGGAAGAATTTTTGGGATGATGCCACACCCTGAAAGGTTCAATTCATTCGAAAACGAAGAGGGCTGGGAACTTAAAAAAGAAAAACTCATAAGAGAAGGAAAGCCGATCCCCAAAAAAGGCGAAGGCCTCAAAATTTTTGAGAACGCCGTAAAATATTTTCAATAAAAACCGATGTTGCAGATAAAAAACACCATCTCGGTAAAAATAATTCTTGTACTGACAGGGATCTTCATAACAACCATTATTTTTGCATTGGGAATTGAAATTTTTAGAGAAATGGGAATTTGGGTAGCATTGATTTTGTCTATTTCAACAGCTCTATTGGGATTTTATTACACGAAAAAAGGAGACAACCTTCGCCTGATAGCATGGTCAATACTTGTAAGCGTATTGGCCGCAATTTTGATGTTCGCGGCATCCCTGCACTTGTTATCAAAAACCCTGGAGGGCTTTTAATCAACCAGAATCTTTCTTGGCTTGGCACCATCCGGCGGCCCAACAACTCCATTTTCCTCCAACAAATCAATAAGGCGCGCCGCACGTGCATACCCCACTTTCAACCTTCTCTGCAAAAGAGACGCGGAAGCTTTTCTTGTCTCCTTAACCAAATCATAAGCATCCTTATACATATTGTCTTCATCACTTCCGGCCGAAGAATCCGGAATCCCGTTGAGCGATTGTTTAGCGGTGCTGTCTGAAGTTATCTCTTCATCATAATTAGGTTCAACGGTAAGTTTAACTCTATTGGTGACCCGTTCAATTTCCTCAGTGGAAACATAAATACCCTGAATTCTAACCGGCTTGTTCTGTCCGGTTGGCAAATAAAGCATATCTCCGCTTCCCAATAGATCTTCGGCCCCTATCCCGTCCAAAATCGTCCGGGAATCAATGGAACTGCTAACCGCAAAAG
>PXEC01000049.1 GCA_003566255.1 Candidatus Peregrinibacteria bacterium
ATAATAATCAAAAATCCGCCAAAAGGTCTGGGCGAACCCGTTTTCGACAAACTGGACGCGGAACTGGCAAAAGCGATGATGTCCACCGGAGCCGTGAAAGGTGTGGAAATCGGCGCGGGATTTAATGTCTCCAAGATGAAAGGGAGCCAAAACAACGACGAAATCCGCATATTAAAAAAAGGGGGGACGAAAAAAATCGAATTCCTCTCAAACAACGCCGGCGGAATACTGGGAGGAATCTCAACCGGAGAAGACATAATAATAAGACTGGCTGTAAAACCCGTCCCCAGCATAGGAATATCCGGCCGTCATGATTGCTGCCTCGCTCCCCGCATAATCCCGGTCGCGCAAGCCATGGCGGCAATGGTTTTGGCCGATCAGTTGCTAAGAAGTTAAATTTTCCATGTTCAAATTCAAAATAACAAAAAAACCAAAAGGAAGCCTTGCCAGAAACGGAATCCTTCAAACTCCGCACGGCGCGATCAAAACGCCCGTATTCATGCCCGTCGGCACGAAGGCAACCGTAAAAACACTTTCAAAAGACGAACTTGAAGGTCTTGGAGCACAAATAATCCTTGGAAACACATATCATCTATACCTTCGCCCGGGTGAAAAACTTATCAAAAAAATGGGAGGGCTCCACAAATGGATGAACTGGGACCGCCCCCTACTGACGGACTCCGGAGGATTCCAAGTTTTTTCCCTGACCGCGAACAAAAAATATCACGCAAACAAAGAGATTAAGGCATCGGTAAAAATAGACGAAAACGGAGTGGAATTTAAGTCGCATCTGGACGGGTCAAAGCACTATTTCACTCCCGAAAAAGCAATCCAAATTCAGCACGATCTGGGCGCGGACATAATAATGGCTTTTGACGAATGCGCACCGGCCCACAGCACAAAAAAATACTTTGAACAAGCCATGCAAAGAACACACGAATGGCTGAAAAGATGCAAAAAAGAACACGAAAAACTAATAAATAAAACGGGGGCACAGATAGCACTTTTTGGAATAGTTCAGGGAGGCCTTTACAAAAATTTACGTGAAGAATCGGCAAAATTTGTAAACAGCATGGACCTGCCCGGCAACGCCATAGGCGGCCTCTCCGTGGGAGAAAGCAAAAAAGAAATGCTGAAAATGCTGGAAGCCACAATCCCCCATCTCTCTGAAAAAAAGCCCCGATATCTTATGGGAGTCGGCACTCCGGAAGACCTTCTGGAATGCGTGGACAGAGGAGTGGATATGTTTGATTGTGTCCTGCCGACACGCATAGCAAGACACGGAAGCTTTTGGACGGAAAAAGGTTCCCACACCATAAAAAACGAGAAATTCAAAAAAGACGAAAGCCCCTTACAAAAAAACTGCGAATGTGAAACTTGCAAAACTCACAGCAGAAGCTACATCCGCCACCTTTTCGTTGAGAACGAAATTCTGGGATTGAGATTGATAACTATCCACAATCTGCACTTTTTGCTAAACTTCATGAAGGAGATAAGAGAACACATTAAAAACGACACATTTTCGCAATTCAAAAAGGAGTTTAAAAAGAAGAATCCCAAAAAACATAACCTCTGAAAAACCATGATAGCGCATCTGAAAGGCACAGTAATAAAGAAAAGCGAGAAAAATATCATTCTTTCGGTGGGAAACGTCGGATATTTGATTCATCTTTCAATCCCGCAGATAGCGGAAGTGGAAGAAAGCTCGGAAAGAGAATTTTTCATACACAGCCAGATCAGAGAAGATGTTTTTGATCTTTACGGATTCGTGGATTATCAGGATCTTTCGTTCTTCAAAAAACTTATAAACATAAACGGAGTTGGCCCTAAAGTTGCAATGGAAGCGTTGAGCGTTCCCAGAGAAAAACTTGCCCAAGCAATAGAAGAAGAAGACATAAAATTCATACAAAAAATCCCCGGAATCGGCCAGAAGGGAGCAAAAAGGATAATTCTTGAACTCAAAGGAAAAATCAACTTCGATAACGCGGAAAGAGAACATGGGACCCTTCACAAAAAAGCCAACGAAGAAGCGGTGGACGCGCTGACAAATCTGGGATACAACAAACCTCAAATCCTGAAAGTGCTGGATTCAATGCCGGAAAAAATAACCAGAACGGAAGAAATAATAACCTACTTCCTCAAAAATAATTAAGTCCTTGATATAATCACGGAATAAAAATGCCTCATCCTCCAATTCAAGCAAAACTGATTACAAACAGGTCAAATATCTCTTATTTGTCGGGATTCACCGGTTCGGCGGGATTCATGCTACTAACAAAAAATAAAGATTATCTCTTCACCGACTCCCGTTACATAGAACGCGCGAAAAACACAATCAAGAAAGGCATCGAAATCATTGATGTTACAAGAGTATGGCGGAACCCGGAAGAACTGAAAAAAAGTTGGCAAAAGATTTTGAAAAAACACCGCGTGAAAGTTCTGGGCGTGGAAGAAGACGATTTGACTGTCGCGAAGTTCAAAAAATTCAAAAAGATATCGAAATCAAAAAATGGAAAAATTAAATTTACAGACATTTCCGGCGAGATTGAAACCAAGCGGGAAACAAAGACCGAAAAAGAAATTCAACTGATCAAAAGAAGCCAAAGAATAAACGAAAAAGTCTTCGTAGAGATCAAAAAAATTGTTCAAGTTTTGCGGGGCCGTTCTTCAACCATTTCGGAGATGGATCTTGCATGGAAAATAAAAGAACTTGCGCATAAATACGGAGCCGATGACATAGCATTTGACCCGATTGTAGCTTTCGGAAAAAACAGCGCGATCCCCCACCATCAGCCCGGAAAAACAAGGTTGAAAAAACAAGACGTGACACTCATAGACATAGGCGTCAAATACAAAGGATATTGCTCCGACATGACAAGAACAATCCTTCCCCGGAAACCATCGCCTCAACAAAAAGAAATTTACAACATCGTCCTAACCGCGCAAAAAGAAGCGATCAAAAAAATCCGCGCGGGAATCACAGGCAAAAAAGCCGATTCATATTCTCGTTCAATAATAGAAAAAGCAGGATACGGAGATTATTACGAACACGCGGGCGGACACGGAATAGGAATAGACATTCATGAATCCCCCTCTCTATCTGAAAACTACACAAAAAAACTCAAAAAAAATTCCGTAATTACGATAGAGCCCGGAATCTACATACCGGGAAAATTCGGGGTTAGAATAGAAGACATGGTGATAGTAACAGAAAAAGGAACGACAAATTTGACAAAAACAAGTAAATAAAGTGCACTCCCCTATTTTCAATTGAAGTTTACATCCCTTTCGACTAAAATCTCGGCATATGTGTGGAATATTTGCTTATTACGGAAGAAAAAAGACCGCCCCGGAAATAGTGGTGGAAGGTCTTAAACAGCTTGAATACCGAGGATACGATTCTTGGGGAATAGCATACAAAACGAAAAAGGAAAACGAACCCGACATAGAAATCCTCAAAGACGTCGGCAAAATCGGCGATCTTGAAATAAAAAAACAAAATTTTGAAGAAAGTTCCGGAATAGCGATAGGACACTCCAGATGGGCAACTCACGGAGAAGTGACCAAGAAAAACGCGCATCCGCACATCTCAAGCAATAAAAAAATCGCATTGGTCCACAACGGGATTTTTGAAAATTATCTGGATATCAAAAAATATCTGAAGAAAAAAGGCCATAAATTCACGTCTCAGACAGACACGGAAGTGATAGCAAATTTGATAGAGGAGCACCTGAAGACTCACAGTTTTGAAGAAAGTGTAAAAATGGCGATAAAAGAAATGGAAGGACGCTACGCAATAGTCGTAATCAAAAAAGACGAAGACAAAATAATAGCCGCAAGAAAAGGATCTCCGTTGATTGTAGGCGTCGGGAAAGCAGGAGAGTATTTTATAGCTTCTGACATACCGGCCTTTCTGAAGCACACAAAAAAAGTCATATATCTGGATGACAACCAACTCTGTGTAGTGGACAAAAGCAAAATAGATTTCTTTGAACAGGACTCACCTGATCCGATAGAAAGAAGGGTAGTTGAGATAGAATGGGACGAAGAGAGCGCGGAAAAAGGAGAATTCCCCCACTTCATGATAAAAGAGATCATGGAGCAAAAAGACACACTAAACCGCGCGATAAATCAGGACCCTCAGGTTTTGGAAGAACTGGCGAAAGAGGTAAAAAAAGCCTTCGGGACTTACTTCATAGGATGTGGAACAGCCGGAAAAGTGGCAATGGTCGGAGAATATCTATTCGCGAAAATCGCAAAAAAACACATAAATTTCTGCTTCGGTTCGGAATTCAAAAATTATAAAGAATTTCTGACGGAAAAAACG
>PXEC01000155.1 GCA_003566255.1 Candidatus Peregrinibacteria bacterium
AGGTTACCGGCATCGACCTGATCAAGCAGCAACTCCTCGTCGCTTCCGGGGAAAAGCTCGCCTTCGACCAGCGCCAGATCACCTTCAACAAACACGCCATCGAATGCCGTATCAACGCGGAAGATCCCGCCCGGAACTTCGCACCCTCTCCCGGCGTGATCGATCTGTACTATTCCCCCGGCGGACACGGCGTCCGGGTGGACTCCCATGCCTACGCCGGGTACCGGATTCCGTCGCACTACGACAGCATGATCTCGAAACTGATCACTTTCGGGGCGAACCGCGACATCGCGATCGACCGCATGTATCGGGCTCTCAGCGAATACCTCATCCGCGGCATCCACACCACGATACCGTTTTCCAAAGCCATCATGAGCGATCCCGTTTTCCGGCAGGGCCTGGCCACCACCGGTTACGTCGAAGAGTTCATGCACCGGTCGCCGTCCGATTTGTCATCCAAGTAACACCGAGAACCGCCATGTCCAACCAAGACGCCATACCTGAAAGCATCGACGACCAGAACTCTTTGGGCGAGATCAAGATCAATCACTCCGTCATCGCCGGCATCGTTCGCCTGGCCGCCTTGGAGATCAAGGGTGTCAGCGGTGTCGGAGGCGGTTTCGTGGAAGGGCTCACCGAGATTTTCTCGAAACGCGAGTCGGACCGGGGCGTCAAAGTCAGCGAAGACGAAAACGGTTACTACGCCATAGAAATCCGGCTGCTCATGGAGTTCGGGTCGGACTTGGCCAAAACCGCCTACAACGTGCAATTGGCCGTTCGCGACCGGCTCAACCAGATGACCGGCAAACAGGTTTCCCATGTCAACGTTGTCATCGACGGGGTGAAAATTTCCGAGCCCTCCACCGAAAAACAGCCCGCTGAGTCGTCCTGGCCCAAGCCTCCGGCAACCGACTGACCAACCCCGGAACCCACGCGCTTGCAGATCGCACACACGCCATGAACCACGAGACCGATGCCAACGAAACGCTGTTCTTCGGCTTTCTGGCCGACCCCGACCCCGTCTTTTATTCCGGAATCGCCGTCGGCCTCGCGGTGGCCGCCTTGGCCGTCCTCGCCTGGTGGCTGGCCCGGCGCCCGCCGGAAACCATCTCCGCTTTCGACAACCAGAACGGCCGCGTCACCGTCTCCCGCAAAGCCCTCCAGGAACTGATCCAGGGATGCTGCGAGCGCGTGAATGAAGTTGGGCGCGCAAGAGCCACCGTCAGCACCCGCGGCGGCGTCATCAGCACGCACGTGCGCCTGAGGTTGAACGCCAACGGCAAGCTCGACAGCATCTCCGGCTACCTGCAGGAACAGATCTCCGAAGCGGTCAAACAGAACCTCGGCATCGAATCGATCGGCAACATCGACATCGTTGTTATCGGCATCCTCCCCGAAACCCCCGGCAAGGAAAACGAGGGGCAATCCAAACTCTGACCCGAACGGCTCGCCGCTTACCCCGCGTCGATGCGAAACGTCTCCGTCACCGACTCCCCGGTATCCTCCAGCCAAAAGAACTCTCCTTCGCCCGACTCCGACGGAGCGATCGAAAACCGCAAATACGGGTTCGCTGAAATCGCCCGGTAAAGCCGCGCCTTCACCACCGGCTTACCGTTAAACTCAGCCCGAAACTCCTCGATAATCCTCTCCGGAATCGTTCGCCCCTGCCGGTCTTCGCGCAAACCGGTCTCCATGGGGTGGTCGATCAGAGTGCGGACATCCCCCACCGCGCCGTTTCGCAATCGGTCCGGAACCCGCACGCGCGTGCGCATGACCGAATCGTAATCATAAGTGTCGTCACGACTGAAACACCCGGAAACCGTTACCCGCACGTCCCGGTGCCCCGCCAACCATTCACCGCGGCTGGTGCGGGCGAGCGCCAGCACAGTCTGGGAACGATTCAAGCGCACCCGGGTTGAAAAACGGGCCTGACCGGCCAACGGAGTAAAATAAACGTCCGCCAGCTCCGGACTGGGATTGTCGGTGGCGAACAGATACAGCGCCTCCACGTGATCCTCCTCCGTCATGGGACTTTCAATCTCGACCGTCAGCGGCACGGCGCTACCGTCCTGAGTCACTCCCGGCATTTCCAGGCTGATGGCCCCCGCGCGCGGCGTCGCGCCCTCCAGCCGCTCCATTGCCGCCTCAAGTCGCTCCCAGGGCGCCTGATTGCGCGACTGCGCGGACAGCGTCGCCTCCCCCCAGAAAAACGCCATTGCCAAAACAGCGAAAAACCAACCGCTCCGGCCGCCGCGGCCGGAAGTCGCATAAATAATCCTAAAATTTCGATCTGTAGTCTCGTTACTCATCAATTTTTGGGCCGCATCCGCGACCCGTCTCTTTTCAGCGACCGGTTCAACCGGCCTATTGTTCCCGGACCCGCAGCGGTCCGATCAAAGCGACCCACGCACCCACCACGATCCCCGCCGCCGCGAGAAACGACGGCAATGCCAGGGTCGCCACCCCGGTCAAGCCCTGGCCGATGGAGCAACCCAGCGCCAATGCGCCGCCCAACCCCATCAACGCGCCACCGCCCACCGAGTATAAAATTTCCGCCGGACCCTTGAAACCGCGAAGTTCGAAACTCCGCGTGCCCGCCGAAACCACCAACGATCCCAGCAGGACGCCACCGACCACCGTCACTCCAAACCCGGCCTGCAATCCGGTCGACAACATCAGGTACTGGATCGAATCCCCCACCGGGGCCACGAACGTAAGACTCTCCAACCGCACCGGATCAAAATCATCGGCGCCCAAACGCCCGGTCACCCACCAGCCCGCCGCCGGCAACAACCCGATCACGACCGCGCCCGCCGCCTGCCAGGGATGGCGCCGCAAACCCATGCGAAACAAGGCGTGCCCCGCCAGGGCCAACCCCAATATCGCCGCCGGCAAAACAATGGCCGCGCCCGCCCCGGCTCCCCAGGACTCCAGCAGGCCCGGCAAACTCGGCGAAGGCAGATCCGGCGCCACCGTGGTCGCTTCCGTCCAGGCCAGTCGCCGCGTCGCCAGCAGTCCGGTCAGGGCCACCGACGCCGAAATCCCCAACGACAGCAGCACCACCAGCGACCGCAGGTTGCCGTCGGCCAACAGTACCAGCGCCCGCGAGCCGCAGCCGCGGGCCAGGATCATTCCGTATCCGAAAAGGACACCCCCCAACGGAACCAGCAGCCAGGAAAATCCTCGTCGCAGGTAAATCGAATCCCCCAAATCGACCAGTCCCGCAAAAACCACCGCCTGCGTCCCGGCGATCGCCACCGCCACCGCCAGCAGGAAAGCCGCCGCCCGGCGCGGGTTCTTTTCCCGCCACCATTCGGTCAGCCCCCCCGACAGACAAAATTCCAAGCGCTGCCCCACGGCCCCGAACAGGAGGCCAATAACAAAGCCGCCCCAGAGAACCTGGCGCACATGATCCAGACCGTCTTCCATGAACGATCAACCCCTCGGCCGGGTACCCCACACGTCCTGAGTGATCCCGGCGTACCAGGCCTCGGCGAATCGCGCTTCCCGCCGCCGGAAATCGGCCGCGGCTCCCAACGGACTCACGCCGCCGGATCCGGGCACTTCGCGCAGTTCCCCTTCGTGAATCTCGAAAACGTTGGCCACCGTGATTCCCCACTCCGGGGCGATCACACTGTAACAGGTGTTGTTCCAGGTCGCCCACGGCGGCTCACGCCCCTCCAAATCGGCCACAATGGCACGCGCCGTCGCCTTGCCGTGGTTGCTCGCGACAAAACCCGACTTCGGCATCGGTGCCGCTTCGGTGGCGTCGCCGATCACGTAAACCCCGGGCACCTGACGCGATTCGAACGTCTCCGGCTTGACCGGCACCCAGCCCGATTCGTCGGTCACCCCCGCCCGCTCGGCGATAAACCCGGCCTTCTGCGGCGGCACCACGTTGAGCACCGAAGCCTGATGAATCGTCCCGAACTCGGTTTCCACCTCCAGGCGGTCCGCGTCGACCCGGACCACCCGCCCGTCATTGGAAAGACCGACCCATTCGATCATGTCCCCGTAATGCTCGGCCCAACCCTCCATAAACAGGCCCTGCTTGGAGAAATTATCCTTGGCGTCCAGGAGCAACACCTTGGAGCGCGGCTTGTTGTGCTTCAGATAGTGCGCCACCAGGCTCACCCGCTCGTACGGTCCCGGCGGACAGCGGAACGGATTCGCCGGCGCCACCAGCACAAACGTTCCCCCGTCGGGCATCGCCTCCAACTGCTGCTTCAGCAGGTGTGTCTGCGGCCCCGCCTTCCAGGCGTGAGGCGCCTTCTCCGCCGCTGCCTGATCGTACCCCTCGAGAGCGCCCCA
>PXEC01000038.1 GCA_003566255.1 Candidatus Peregrinibacteria bacterium
AATCAGATGCTTCAAATAAAAAACACCATCCCGATAAAAATAATCTTTGTTTTATTCGGTGTGTTCACAACAGCGGTTATTTTTTCGTTATCGATAGAAATTTTTAGAGAAACAGGCATTTGGATAGGGCTGATTTTATCCATAGCGATAGTTACTATTGGATTTTACTACACAAAAAAAGGTGACAAGCTTCGCCTTATCGCATGGTCAATATTAATAAGCGTCCTGGTAGCGATAATCCTTTTTGCACTTTCACTAAGCCTGATATCAAAAACTTTTGAAGGATTCTAATCCATCAAGATCTTCCTTGGCTTGGCTCCATCGGGAGGCCCCACAACCCCGTTTTCTTCCAACAAATCTATAAGGCGCGCGGCCCTCGCATAACCAACTTTCAACCTTCTCTGCAAAAGCGAAGCGGAAGCTTTTCTTGTTTCCCTA
The DNA here is from genome assembly GCA_003566255.1 of Candidatus Peregrinibacteria bacterium. Taxonomy (GTDB): domain Bacteria; phylum Patescibacteriota; class Gracilibacteria; order UBA1369; family LOWO2-01-FULL-3; genus SLNK01. Next base: position 439 of record PXEC01000038.1, read on the forward strand.
ACCAAATTATAAGCATCCTGATACATATCGTCCTCATCACTTCCGGCTGAAGAATCCGGAATGCCGTTAAGTGATTGCTTTGCGGTAGTATCTGAAGTTATTTCTTCATCATAACTCGGCTCAACGGTAAGTTTTACCCTGTTAGTGACACGTTCTATTTCCTCTGTTGAAACATAGATACCTTGGATTCTGACCGGTTTATTTTGTCCGGTTGGAAGATAAAGCATATCTCCGCTTCCCAACAAATCTTCCGCGCCTATTCCGTCCAAAATTGTGCGTGAATCAATGGAACTGCTCACGGCAAAAGAAATCCTTGATGGGATATTGGCCTTTATCAGCCCGGTGATAACATCAACAGAAGGTCTTTGTGTAGCGATTATCAAGTGAATTCCCACAGCCCTCGCCATCTGCGCGACTCGGCAGATTGAAGCTTCAACTTCCTTCCCCGCAACCGCCATCAAATCGGCCAACTCGTCCACAACAACAACAATACGAGGCATCTTATTGACATCCGGAAGCTCGTTATATTCAAAAAGATTTCGGACTCTGGCCTTAGAAAGTTCTCCATACCGACGCGTCATCTCGGAAACAACCCATCTCAGAGAAATAGCTGCCCTTTCCGGATCTTGAATGACGGGCGTAAGCAAATGCGGAATACTGTTATATGAACTCAATTCGACCATTTTCGGATCGATCAAAATCATTCTCAAATCCTTCGGAGCATTTTGATACAACAAGGAAAGCAAGAAAACATTCATGGCAACCGATTTACCGCTTCCCGTAGCACCCGCTATCAATAAATGAGGCATCGCCTCCAAACTTGCGATCATCGGTCTGCCGGAAACATCCCTTCCCAGAGGCAAAGTAAGTTTTGATTTCGCGTCACCGAACTCGGCGGACTCCAGAAGTTCTTTAAGATGAACAGTCGCTCTATACTTATTGGGAACCTCAATCCCCACGAGAGATTTTCCTGGAATCGGCGCCTCTATACGAACTCTTTCAGCAGCCAGCGCCAAAGCCATATCGTTCTTCAACGCCGTAATCTTCGATAATTTCACAGCCTCATGCGGCTTAAGCGTATATTGAATAACCGTCGGACCAACATTGACCTCATGCATGGCCACATCTATCCCAAATTGTTTTAACTTCAACTTTATTTTCTCCGCGTTCATCATTAAAAACTCATCGTCAACAGTCACATTGCTATCGCCAGGCTTCAATAAATCAAGCGAAGGAAACTCCCATTCATATTCATCTTCGTCCGCGGAAGTTAGTTCGCTTTTGGACAATTCCTCTTCAACTTCCTTTGCAACTTTTTCATCAACAGAGAATTCTTTATCATCTTCATCTTTAATATCGTTTTCCTCTCCATGAATAACTTCAATCGGTTTACTTCCGGATATCGGAGCCTTTCTGATCATTATCTCCGGCTCTCCTTCCCCCTTCTCTTCAAAGATTTTTTCTTTTTCCCCCTCAATGGATTTATGCTCCCTTTCCTTATTTATTTTCGGCTCATTTGTGACTTCAAACTTTATCTCCGGAACCAACAATCTGGCAATTTCACGCAAGGACAACTCAAATATCAATAAAAGTGAAACCAAAAATCCGGCTATAAAAATCACAGTGGCACCGATAGTTCCGACTCCAAGCAACTCCAACAAAATAAAATTGGTGACAAATCCCACATATCCGCCGTAAGTCCCCGCGGCCGCAAAATCATAAATCCTGTCTATGGGAACGGATAGATGCAAAACACTCAAAACTGAAACTATAAAAACGGCAAATCCAAGAGTTCTGGAAATCCCAAATTGGACCTTTTTGGAAAAAAACATCATGGCGGAAATCAAAATAAACATTCCGGGGACAATATAAACGCCCCATCCCAAAATCGGCCCGAGCAAACTGATCCACGCGTCCCCTATTATCCCAAAAGCACCTTGAATACTCAAGATGGTCAAAATCCCCACGGCAAGATAAATAACGGCCCAAATTCCTCTGGCAACAGAAGGTTTGACCTTGATCTTCAAAGCTTTACGCCTGGCCGTACTGCGCCTTCTGGGCGTAGCGGTTCTTCTTGTGGTTGTTCTTCTACGTCTTACTGCCATGAGTCTATAATCAAACAGGTTAGCGATTGTACACCGACACTATATACAAACCAACTTTTTTTTTCCACCCTCATCATATATAATCCCGGCGATGATAAAAACAAGATTCGCGCCATCACCAACGGGATATCTTCACGTCGGCGGACTTCGCACCGCTTTATATTGCTATCTTTTCGCGAAAAAGAACAAAGGAGAGTTTGTTTTACGAATAGAGGACACCGATCAAAAAAGATACATAGAGGGCGCTGTAGAAAATCTGATAGAAACACTTAAATGGATTGGATTGGATCATGACGGGACTCCGTACATACAGTCCGAACGAACGGATATCTACAAAGAACACGTTCAAAAACTCTTGGATTCCGGCCACGCATACAGATGCTTTTGCAAAAAAGAACGATTGGAAGAAATGCGAGAGCAGCAAAAGCGAAACAAACAAGCCCCGATGTATGACAGAAAATGCCTAGACCTGCCGCAATCTGAAATTGAAGAAAAAATAAACGCCGGAGAAGAATTCGTAATAAGACAAAAAATCCCGTATGAAGCGATTAAATTCAAGGACTTAATACGCGGAAACGTGCAATTCCACGGAAAAACGATAGATGACCAAATTCTTGTAAAATCCGACGGATTTCCAACATATCATCTTGCAAACGTTGTGGATGACCATTTAATGGAGATAACTCACGTCATAAGAGGCGAAGAATGGCTTCCCTCAACTCCAAAACACATCGCGCTCTATGAAGCGTTCGGTTGGGAAGTCCCGCAATTCGCGCATCTTCCGCTTTTACTGAATCCGGACAGAAGCAAATTATCAAAAAGACAAGGACACGTTGCTGTTGAAGAATACATAAAAGAAGGATATCTGAAAGAAGCGATAATAAATTTTGTTGTTTTCCTTGGATGGAACCCGGGAGGCGGAGAAGAAAAAGAAATTTTTACGTTAAAAGAACTGGAAGAAATTTTTGAACTGGAAAAAGTCCACAAAGCGGGAGCGATTTTCAACATTGAAAAACTGGATTGGTTCAACTGGCGATGGAAAAAACACAAATTCAAAGAAGAACTTGATGATCTTGCAAAAAAAATCGATCCCAATGTTCAGATTGAGGAAGCAAGAAAAGACCAATTTTTATATAAATTCAATTCGGAAGAAAAAGAGGAGGACTTCATGCGCCAAAGAGGAGAAAAATTGCTGAAAATGTGCGAAACCCACCTGCCGGAAAAATATAAAAAAGACGAAAAAAACCTTATAAAAGCGCTTGTGACCGTGGAGGAAAAAATATTGAAATCTCCAAAAGAAACTCAACAGAACATAGACTTCTATTATGCTCTACCCGAATATGACAAAGAATTATTGACTCATGAAAAAATGCGAGTAGACTTTAAGCAGGCAAAAGAATCGCTTTCACAAGCCAAAGAAGACCTTGAGAAGCTGAAAAACTGGACACTCGGAGATATTGAAAAAACACTGCTTGAATCGGTAGAAACTTTGAAGGTCAAAAACGGACAGGTTTTCTGGCCGTTAAGAGCGGCTTTGAGCGGACTGCAATTTTCCCCAGGAGTATTCGAAATCGCTTGGGTCCTGGGAAAAGAAGAAACATTAACAAGAATTAAAAAAGCATATGAAATTCTCTGACATAAAAAGCGCGGTAAAACACCTTTTGAAAGAAACAAAGTGTTTGCAGTGCGAAAAAAAATACGGAATTGAAGAAGTAAGCATAATAGCCACGACTCAAAATGAAGGCATGTTCGAAATG
>PXEC01000117.1 GCA_003566255.1 Candidatus Peregrinibacteria bacterium
CTTTAAAGACTCCATATTCACTGATTTTCAGACCTTTCTTTTTTGCAAGATCCCGTATTTTGATATTATGAGATTTATTGCCGGTAAAATAATGCAGAGCGGCCCCGAATTCGCTATCTTCAAGTACTCGCAAATCAACATCTATACCGCTCTCCAGGACAACGGTGGATTTTGTTTCGCCCTCCGCAACAACATTCAAAACTTCATCATACACAAGAAAATGGGACATTACAGTTTTTGCGCTCTTTGAAGGATCCTTGACGGTTACCAAAACATCTATATCTCCAATTGTCTCCTGCCAGCGCCTCAAGCTTCCCGCGTATTGTATTTTATCAACATATTTGCACTTCTTCATGTGCTCGATGTATCTCTCCGCTTCTCCCAAAGCTTCGTTTATCAAATGGCGTTTTGAAGAAAATTTTGCGTACTCCTCAAGGGCCTTCAGAATGTCTTCTTCGCTTTTCGGCCCCATTCCTTCAAGTTCTCGTAACTTTTGATCTTCAGCCGCTTTTTTAAGATCAGCCAAATTGGAAATTTTAAGATTGTAGAAGAACAATTTTACTTTTTTGGGCCCCACCCCGCGAAGTTTCAACATTTCCAGCAACCCCTCCGGAAAATTCTTCTTCATGTCCTCATGTTCCTTACACTTTCCGGTTTGAACCAACTCAACTATTTTATCCCTCAGCCCTTTCCCAATGCCCGAGATTTTCGGAAGGTCATGGGGATTTTCATCCACGATTTTTCTTAGGTCCTGCGCCAGCCCTTCAACCGTCAAGGCACCCCTCCTGTAAGCATTCACCCTGAAAGAATCGGCCCCTTGAATATCGAGGATATCCGCCATTTCTTCAAAAACTCGTGCAATCGCTTTATTGTCCATATAATACTTTTAAAGTTTCTTTCGCGGCCTTTTCCCAGGAAAAGTCTTTCAAGCGGGCATAGCCCTCTTCAACAAGCCCTTTTACATATTCATCGTCCTGCGCCAAAATTTCAATCTTTTCCGCGATACAGGCGGCGTCATAAGGATCAACATAAAGAACGGCATTCTTCCCGACTTCCGGCATCGAAGACAGGTTTGAAGTCAAAACCGGCTTTCCGTGATAAAAAGCCTCAAGAATAGGAAGCCCGAATCCCTCATACAGAGAACAGAACGCAAAGACTCTGCAATACTTGTATAACGCATGCTTTTCCTCCTCCGTAATATAACCGGGCATAATAACGCTGTGTCCCAGATTCAGCTCCCTGACCGTTCTCAAAATACTGTGAAAACCGACGCCTCTTTTTCCAGCCAAAACCAATTTAAAATCAGGATGCCTTTTATGAAAAATGGAAAAGGCTCTAACAAGGCGTTCAAGATTTTTTTTACTCTCTAGCCTGCCGACGAAAAGGACGTAGGGGGTCGAAGGAGTTAAATCGAAATACTTAAAAACTTCGGATTTATTGAAAATATCATCGTCAACTGGTGGGGGAGGAGAAAATCCATGGTCGATATGAACTATTTTTTCCGGGGGGCAATTGTAAAAAACAGCAAGATCCTCAGCAGTGGCCGTGCTGGGAACGATGATTTTATCCGCTCTGCGAACCGCCCGCCTCGTACTTCTGTCAAGGTGTTGATACTGAAAGAACGAATAAGAACTTTTCAGATACCGAAAAGCGACATCGTGGATTGTGATTACGCTTCTTTTAGGCAAATTGAGAGGAAGAGTATGTGATGGAACGAACAAAACATCCGGCGGATTTTTTTTCATCTCTCTTGAAAGGGCCTTCAACGTCCAAAAACGTCTTGCCGGAAGCACCCGATTTTCGGCATCCGCAAGCGATAAGACTTCTCGCGAATACAAAATAAGCCGATCCCCGGACTTTTCATCAAATTCTTTGCGTAAAGCGTTTATGATGTGCCAGCTGTACCACTCAACTCCTGTCGCCCCGTCCGCTTTATAACGCGACGCGTCAATTGCTATTTTCATACGGAAGCATATTAGCAAAATCATCTGACTCTAGCCAGCACAAGAGAACAAATATATCTCTAGTCCACGCAAAATTGCTCTGCGCGCGCAAAATCATCTGACTCTGGCCAGCACAAGACCGCATACATATGGGACGCCACAATTTTTTAAGGTCGCGGCGCACTCATTCAACGTACTTCCCGTAGTGGCAACATCATCCACGACGACAACAGACTTATTTTTAACGAGATCCCCAAACTCCCCTTTCACTCGGATGCTGCCCCGCAAGTTTTTCAAACGCTGACTTTTTGAAAGTTTAGCTTGATCGGACAGGAAAATCTCCCTTTCAAGGCAGTCAAGGAGATTTTCGTCGTCAATTTGCTTTGCCAACAAAAGCGACTGGTTAAATCCTCTCTGCTTCAGTTTCTTTTTATGCAGAGGAACGGGGCATAAAATAATATTTTTTTCATCCGGAATTTTATGGCGCAGTCTAAAAAATTGGTGCTTCATCGGTTTTGCCAAAGTCACGCACAGCATCTTTTCAAGGTCATACTTGTAAGACGAAATGGATTTTCTAAGAAAGTCACTTTTTCCGTAATCCATTGAAACGATGAGTTGATCGAACAAAAAATTTTGCCCGCACTCGCCAACATCAGAATCACAAAATTTTCCATCTTCGTTTTTGGACCCGCAATTAGGACAACTTTGGAAACTGTCCGGGATGAAATTGTTTTCACAGGCCGAACAAACATAATCGCCGGGATGCCCACACAACCTGCAACTCGTTCCGAACAGTAGATCCAACAAAATTTCAAATCTCATCAACACGGGATCAAGAAATAAAAACATCAAAAATATAGCCGCGGAATATTAAAATTTCGTGAAAAAATATTAAAAAAGAACGATTGGGGGAAAACAAATATTGACAGATGAGAAGCAAGTGCTATTATGCGCCGCCGATCGGTTAATCAAAAAAGATGAAAGAAATAGTGGACACTTATATGGCGGATGTCTGCGGAAGAGACGATGGAGAGACTCTAAGAGAAATAGGTCCTCGTTTCGGACTCAAAGCGGACAAATTTTTAGACGTTGAAAAAGCGAGGGAGACAATAGAAGAAATTAAACGGGATACGGGAGTCGAAGTAAATTACGCCCTGACATCCTTGGGGACATGGAGAAATCCGGGAACGGGCGAGTATCTGAGTATTGATGGCGATTGGGGAGGAATAGGGCCGGATGACCCCGAAGAATTTTTTAGACAGATTAATAACGCTCGATTGGAACTAAGGAGGCCCGGTGGTGACGTGCCAAAAAACGAAAAATGGTACGCAAAAATAGGGGGACACTTTCCGGAAAAACTTCTGCCGACTCTGGAAGCGCATTCACACCTGTTTGACGGGCTGAAAATCGGAGCTTTCAGACCTCCGGAATTCGATTTATTGGACATAAAGTACAAGAGATTATGGGAGTTTTGCGAGGAGATGGAATGGCCGGTACTGATACATTGTTCGGCTTCAAACGACCAGGACTGTTTTAGGATTTTCGCTCTCGCGCAGAGATATCCGAGAGCCAGATTTTGCGCTTCTCACATGGGAGGAGACAACCCGGAAAAGATCGAAGAAAGAGTAAAATCTCTTCGCAGAGCAAGGACGCCGCACCGGAATTTTTTCCTAAACACGGCCGTTAAGGATTTGGAAACGGTCAGAAAAGCGATCTCGATCTGGCCAAAAGTCTTGGACGCGCTGGTGATGGGGGCGGATATTCCATTTTTGAGCGATGATTACTCTGAAGCCGTAAAAAGAATGAAAGATCATTTTGACGGAAGGGAACTGGGGAAAATTACTGCAAACGGAAAAAGATTTTGGGGGCGGCCACGAAGAGGGGGGTGGTAGAGGAACTCAAGCCACCGGCTTGCCGTCGCGGACGAAGGGGGAGGTGTTTTTTGGAACTGGTGGGCGGTAGTGGATTCGAACCACTGGCCTTTCCGATGTCACCGGAACGCTCTAACCAACTGAGCTAACCACCCAAGATAAGTCGAATCTATTTCAGCAAAACCTTTTTGGCAATCTTTATTTCTAACTCTTTCCTCTCAGTTGGTTAGAGCGTAAACGCTCTCTTTGATAAGCTGAAGGCTCTCCAACTGAGCTAACCACCCATTACAGACCGAATCTATTTCAGCAAAACCTGGATAATTCTATAAGGGAACCGAGGATATGTCTAGTTTTTGTGAGACCAATCAATATCCTCGGAGAGCGTTCCCGAAAAGCATCCCCGAAAAGCATCCCCGGGGACGGCTTTTTGGAACTTTTCAAAATCACGTTCCCGGGGACGGGATTTCGGAAAACTTC
>PXEC01000061.1 GCA_003566255.1 Candidatus Peregrinibacteria bacterium
TTATTCCGAATCAAATGTGATTGGAAATGAAGATGTCGGGGGATTGATTGGATGGGGAGTAGGATCCCTGGGAAATGTATACGCGACAGGGAATGTTGAAGGAGGCGAAAATGTTGGAGGGTTGCTCGGCCGGCACTCCGGTCCCGTAAGCAACTCTTATTCTTCTGGTAACGTCGACGGAGAAACAAAGGTTGGAGGGTTTGTGGGGTACTTGCACGGAGGATCTGTTTCTAATTCCTATTCAATCGGTTTGGTGACGGGAACTACAGATGTCGGAGGTTTTGTTGGGTCTTTGCCTAATCCGGATCCTCTCGTGGAGGTTTACGATTCTTTTTATGATAAAGACACCTCCGGTCAAGACGACGATGATGGTAGAGGAACACCAAAAACAACCGCGGAGATGAAGGATATCAGTACTTTCGGAGCGTGGAATATTGTTTTGGTGGATTATGGTAAAACAAATACGGATTATGTCTGGAATATTGTCAATCCCGAAGGAAAATATCCGTTTTTGAGTTGGGAAGATCCAAGAGAAGCTCCTCCAGTGCCGGACCCGGATCCGGAGCCCACACCAACTCCTGTCGGAGCGGGTATTCCTCCTTGGTATATGCCTGTTACTGAACCTGAACCGGCGCCAGAGCCAGAACCAGAGCCTGAGCCCAAACCTGAGCCCGAACCCGAACCTGAGCCCGAACCTGAGCCCGAAATCATTCCCGTTCCCGATCCAATGAGGGAAGCCATAAGCCCGGTGACCAGAAGAATTCTGCCTGCCCCTGTCGTGCCGGTTGATCCTGTTATTCCCGAACCCCCAATCATCGTGAGGCCGGGACATTTACTGGAATCCAGGTTTTCTGCCGGAAAAGAGGCTAGAGCGGACATAAGAATTCTCGAAAAATATCGGCCATATTATGATGGCTCTCTTACAATACGTTCCGCTCTGGATATATTCACATCGGAAGAACCAATATCCGCGGATGAGAAAAATGAAGCTCTTGAGACGGCTGCGGAATTAGTGAAGCGTTCTTTGGATGAAGTATTTGAGAGTGAAGTATTTGAAATAGATGGTCACGTTGAAATATATTTGGGGGACGGCGAAACAAGGACGATTTCAAAATACGAGGACTTGATGATTGGAGTCGATCTGTTTGGAACGGGGGAATTTGTCCTTGATGACGGACAAACGGTTTTGGAGGTTGATCAGTTCACTTCGATAGCTGAATCGGAGAATAAATTGCCTTTGATGATTGACGCTTCCTCAAATGTTGCGAGAGATGGGGTGAGCGACCTGGTCAAACTTCGCTATGGATTACCTGTCTTTGAAAAATGCGTGGATTGCTCGGAAAAATTTTGGAAAGGACTTAATCCCTCCTGGGATTTGGATGATATAGGAATCCCCTCAGAGCCCTACGCTATTGCCGGATTCGGTGATGATTCTTTTGAAACCACCGTCAGCGAAGAATCTTTCTTGATCAGAGTTGTTGGGGATTCTGAAAGCACCGTTGATGTCTGGGCAATGAACGCCTATGATTTTGATGAACAAATTTTGGTCAAAGAAGATTTGATTTTGGACGAGGGCGGTCTTGGCACAGTCGTTATTGAAGAAACTCTGCCCGCCGGAGAGTATTATCTTTTTGTGATACCTGAAGATGAAACCAAACCCCTTTCTTGGGTGGGAGAATTTATTACGTTATCCGCAAAAGAAATGGTCGGCGGCGTTATGTGGACTAAGGAATTTATCAGCATGTTAGCGCTGTCACAAAGAGATGAAATGGGTAGTGTTTCGATGATAAAAGTTGTTGAGGCCGCGGAGGAAGAGCCTATCTACGCCCAGTTCGATGAAAGCCCCGAAACGGGGATTCTGAGAGTTACGGGGGAAGCTGGTCCCGCGGATATAATCGTTCTGACATTGCAAAGTGTCACGCTTTCTTCAGTTGTGATGGCTGACGCGTCCGATAGCAAATTCATCGCGGAGGTCCCGGAAGCATTGCCTACGGGAAGACACACGCTTCTCGCTTTTGCCCATAATCCAAGGACTAATTATACGGGGATGGTGACAGCTATGCTATTTGACTTTGATAGGGGATTGCTGTAGGTTTTTCGCGTAAATTTGCTAACCTTTTGAACCATGAAAAATTTCAGTTTTTTGAAAGTTTCTATTTTTATTCTTGTGGGGATTCTTGTTCTCGGAGGGTGCCGCGCGAAGGATCCGACTCCGCCCCCGGAAGAAGATTTGAGCGATCTTTTGAGGGAAGGTATAAACAACCTGACGATGGTCAAGTCCGCGGAATATTCTTTTTCAATCAACGGTGATATAAAAGCGGCTCCATCCTCCCTTGATGTCTATAATTTTGTGAATTTGAGTGTTGAAGGAACCTTGGATGGAGCATATAGCGTGCTGAATTTGGAGGACACTCTCTTTTCCTTGGCTTTCGGTCTTGTTCTGCAGAAAGACGCGGAAAAGGAAGAGAATGTCGGCGGAGAAATGCGTCTTTTAGATGACACTTTGTATGTCGTTCTGTCTGAAATAAGTGATTTTGAGGGGGATATCCCTCTTGAGGAGATGGAGGATTTTATTGGTCAATGGTGGTATATTCAGTTACCCGAGGGATCCCTTAATGAAATGCTTGCTCTTTACAAAGACGAGGAGTATATGACTCCGGAGGAAAAACAACTCAAAGAGCTTTTTGAGGAGACTGATATGTTCAAAGAAGTGGAATATCTCGGCATGGAGACCGTTGGTGGAGTACGTGCCCGCAAGTACTCAGCCTCTTTGGATGACCAAGCTCTGATTGATTATATGATAAAAGCCGGCGAAATAACCGGCGAGCCTCTTGACGCGACTGACATCGAGGAGATCTCTACATTTTTGAACAATATAGACTTCAGTGGTCATATTTGGATCGGGGAAAAGGACAATATTTTCCGAAAATACAGTGGCATTTTGGCCGGCAAGAATATTGCCGAGGGGCTTGAAGACCTCACTATTGAATTTGTTATGGATTTTGAGCTCTCAAGAATAAATGAAGTGGTCTCGGTGCCGGCTCCGGAAGATTCCTTGGAATTTGATCCGCTTATGTTGCTTGGAGGAGGACTATTTTAAAATTTTGTTTCATGTTTAAGGAACGATTTTTGCTCAATATCGATATTCCTCCCAGAAGGATGAGGCATCCGAGTGCCCCCCGTGAAAAAGTTCTCTCTCCCTCCGAGAAAGCGGAGAGGATAAGAGAGATCAGAGAGAGTGAGGAACGGGAACAACAAGAAAACGAGCGCGTTGCCAGCAAACTTTTGAATAAATTGGAGATCATGGGCCTTGAATGCCCGCGTTGTGAGAGCAAGAACGTAAAAGAAGACAGAAAATTATCAGAGAAGGATGAGGATAATTTTCATCTTTATTGCCGCGATTGCAGATATAAATGGACTGATCCCAAGTAATATTTAGGATTCGCTTTCGTCAAGATAGAACAGTTTGTCTTTTCTTTTTCTTAACATGTCACCGATTGTGCCTACAATTATCCCCAAACTTGCGACTATTCCGGTGTAGAGTCCTATTCCGGTTTTGGTTCCGGGCACTTCATTTACCACTTTGCAAACTTCGACCATAACAACTATTCCAATTGCGAGTGCCAAAAGCCCCAGCGCAAGAGAAATCAAAAGTGAGATTCTTCTTATAAAGAGAAATATGAACGCCAGAAGCCCTAATATTATCGTTATTTTCCCATCACCCTCAATTCCACGAAGCGATGCTGTTGGAGTGTGTCCCCAGTACAAAAACGCACTTATTATCAGAAGGACCGCCGAAACTAAAGCTATTTCTCTCCCAACGGAAAAAATCTTATGATGTAATCTTTTCTTTTTACCTTTCATGAAAATAGAGGTTATTAACTGTCCCCAATGATATTATTATTTGCAAATATGCACAAGTCTTTCGGGAAAAACTCTAACGCGGTCATGTATGTTTTCTGATAAATGGTCGGGGTGAGAGGACTCGAACCTCCGACCCCATGGTCCCAAACCATGTACTCTAGCCAACTGAGCTACACCCCGACGCTTTTGTCCGCTTAAAAACGGACTCCTTGAGATTTTATCCGATTAATTAATGATTGTTAAGTCAAATTTGCTATGAAGACCCCCAGGTTTTAAGGCGGTTAACTAAACGGCTGTGCTATGAGGTTTTCCAGAGGGGCATTTTTATGCAAAAACGACTTAAGGTAAGAGATCGTATTCGCAAGGACGCGGTCGTTTGCCCCAGCGAGGCAAA
>PXEC01000165.1 GCA_003566255.1 Candidatus Peregrinibacteria bacterium
ATATAATAGACATCGGGGGAGAATCAACCGGTCCGGGATCAAAAAAAGTTAAAACCGAAGAAGAAATAAGGAGGATTTTGCCGGTTTTAAAGGCCATAAGGGGAAAAACCCGGCTTCCGATTTCAATAGACACATATAAGGCGGAAGTGGCACGAGAGGCATTGGAAGAAGGCGCAGACATGATAAACGACGTGACCGCCCTCCGGGAAGACAATAAAATGGCGGAAGTTATAGCCGGATACAAATGTCCGATAGTCCTTATGTACTCCAAAGATTCCACTCCACGCACAACACGTCGTAAAAAACGTTACAAAAACGTCATAGCCCACATCAAAAACTTTCTTGAAGAAAGGATAAAGTTCGCGCAAGAAAAGGGGATAAGGAAGTCGCAGATCATAGTGGACCCGGGAATGGGAGCATTTGTTAGTGCAATCCCAAAATACAGCTACGAAGTGATAGCGAATTTAAGAGAATTTCAGGAACTTTCCGCCCCGATATTGATAGGACTATCTAGAAAATCATTTTTAGGAGGCCCCTGCGAGCGCACGGCGCGAGCGCGCAGCGAAGGCGAAGAATCTGGCTTTGCCAGTTCTGAGCTGAGCGAGCTCTACAGAATAAACGAAAGAGATTGCAAAAGCGCGGTTTTATCGGCCATTGCTTATATCAACGGGGCAAGTATAATCAGAACCCATAATGTAAAAGAAACCTTATCATGCCTAAATTGGAAATAAGCGCGACTTTCAAGCTTGCGGCATCGCATTTCTTGCCGAATTATCGCGGGGAGTGTGAAAAAATGCACGGCCATAATTACAAGATCATAGTGACGATTGAAGGGGAGATAAAGGAAGACGGGATGGTTATGGACTTCAAGGAACTCAAAAAAATCGTAAAAACTCACGCGATAGACAAACTTGATCACACCCACCTGAACGACACACTGGAAAATCCGTCCGCGGAAAATATAGCCGTTTGGATCTGGGAAAAATTGAAGCCGGAATTGCCGGGACTGAAAAACGTGAAAATTTTTGAAACTGACGATTATTACTGCAGTTACAATGGAAACTAATACGGTTTACATAGCCTTGGGGTCAAATCTCGGAGACAGAGAGGATAATCTGCGAAAAGCGTTGGATGAGATATCCGGATTTGCCGAAATAAAACAAAAGTCCAAGATTATTGAGACTGAGCCCGAAGGATACAAAGAGCAGAATTTTTTCCTGAACATGGTAATAGCTGTCCAAACCAATCTCACCGCATTTGAATTACTGGAAAAACTGCAAGAAACAGAGCAAAAGATGGGGAGAATCAGAAAGATAAAGAACGGTCCCCGCACGATTGATCTGGACATATTATTTTTCAATGACGAAACAATAAAGACACCTGATCTGGAAATACCGCATCCGCGCCTTCACAAAAGAGTTTTTGTTCTTAACCCGATGAACGAGGTGGCGCCTGAAATAATCCATCCAATTCTGAAAAAATCCATAAAAACACTCAAAAATGAACTTGGAAAAAATTGAAAAACTCGCAAGAGAACTGATAGAGGAAATAGGGGAGTCTCCTGATAGAGAAGGCCTGAAAGAAACTCCTAAACGCATGGCAAAATCCTTCGAGAAGATTTTTGGAGGATATGGAGAAGACCCCAAAAAAATGTTTACTCAGTTCGATGGAGAAAACTACGACGAAATGATTATATGCAAAGACATAGACTTCTACTCAACCTGTGAACACCACATGCAACCGTTCTTCGGAAAGATCTCAATTGGGTATATACCGGATAAAAAGATAATAGGGATTTCAAAACTTCCAAGGCTTGTGGAAATTTTTTCACGGCGTCTGCAAAACCAGGAGAGACTTACCATGCAAATAGCCACAACATTGACTGATTTGCTAAAACCTAAAGGTGTGGGAGTCGTGGTAAAAGCAAAACACCTTTGCATGATGGCGAGAGGAGTGGAAAAGCAAAACACTTTGATGACGACTTCATACTGCACCGGACTTTTTAAGAAGAACGCAAAAACAAGAAGCGAATTTCTAAGACTGATTTAATGATCCTTCTGATAGATAACTACGATTCATTTACATACAACCTCTACCAGCAAATCGAAAGTCTGGGGAAAGAAGTGAAAGTATTTAAGAACGACGAAATTTCTATTAAAGAAATAGGAAAACTAAAGCCCGAAAAGATAGTAATTTCACCCGGCCCGGGTAGACCGGAAGACAGCGGAATCAGCCCGGAAGTTGTTCAAACTTTTTGTACAAGCACTCCAGTTTTAGGCGTCTGCTTGGGAATGCAAACAATTGCACAAATTTTTAGTTCAAAGGTTGTTCACGCAAAGAAAATCTTACATGGAAAGACCTCGGAGATATATCACAACGAAGACACTCTGTTTCAATCTGTTAAAAATCCTTTTTCCGCGGCAAGGTACCACTCATTGATTGTGAAGGAAATCCCCAAGGATTTTATACTGACAGCGTGGACAAAAGACAATGAAATAATGGCGATAAGGCATGAAAAATATCCTTTATACGGAGTTCAGTTCCATCCGGAGTCGTTTTTAACCGAAGACGGAGAAAGAATAATGAAAAACTTTATAAATGAAATCTGAAGAAAACAAAAGCAGGAAAGCTCCATTGAAAGAATTCGCAAATCAGCTCAAAACGAATAAAAAGATTTGTTTCCTTCATTCCGCGAAAGGGGGAAAAAGTATCCTGGCAATCGATCCAAAAGCTACTTTCAGAGGAAACAATTTGGATGAATTCAAGAAATTCGTTGATAAACATCTCGGATGCTTACTTGTGGGATATCTTTCTTATGACCTTGCGTACCAAATTCACAATGTCAAACAAACCGCAAAAGACGAATTAAAACTCCCTATGATCCACTTCCACGCATTTGAGGACTTTGTTGAGTTTGAACGACCGCGTCTTTGCTTGCAGTGCTGTGAATCTGCCACCTTAAGAACCTCAAGCTTCCAAAAAGAAATCTCAAAACAAGAATATGAAAGAGCATTTGAGAAAATTCAGAAACACATAACAGAAGGAGATATTTACCAGATAAATCTTACTCATAGATTAAAAAAGAAAACAAAAACTCCCCCCAGAGAACTTTTTCTTGAAGTAATAAAGGAAAATCCGGTGGATTTTTCCGCATACATAGAAGGAGACGGATTTGAAATTTTGAGTGCGTCACCGGAAAGATTTGTCAAAATTGAAAACGGAAAAATAGAAACATGCCCCATAAAAGGAACAAGACCAAGAGGTAAAAACAAGAAAGAAGACGAGAAAAACAAAAAAGACCTGATAAAGAGTGAAAAAGAAGCCGCGGAATTAAATATGATAACGGATCTGCTCAGAAACGATCTGGGAAAAGTATGTGAAATAGGGAGCGTAAAAGTTGAAGGACACAGGATAATTCAAAAGTGCCCGACGGTTTGGCACACATACAGCAAGATAATCGGCAAATTAAGAATTCCACCGCTGGAAGCGATTATATCGATGCTCCCGGGCGGATCTGTAACGGGATGCCCAAAAAAAAGAGCGATAGAAATAATAGACGAAATTGAACCGGTCACAAGAGGTATATACACCGGAATAATCGGATACATAAGCCCCGATCAAAAGAAAATGGACTTTAGCATAGCGATAAGGACTCTAATCAAAAAAAACGAAACCCTTTACCTGCAAGTCGGTGGGGGAATAGTAGCGGACTCAAAAAAAGACGATGAATTCAAAGAAACAATGGACAAAGCAAGGTCATTCTTTAGTATCTAGCTTTCCCAATCCCACCCCGTATTGGAATTTGTCATCGATTATATCACTCTCACTCCAGTCCTTCGCCCATTCATCAATGGAAAAAACTTTATAGCCTCCGTCTTTAAGAGAGCAGATAACACGCTTAAGCCCGCAATTCAAAAGCATTTTTTTGCAAATAAAACAGGGGAAAGCATCAATAACATCGTCTGTGGGGATCCCCTCATCGTCCTTTAGTCTTCCGTAAATGTACATATCTCCGCCAAGAAGACTTACTCCCGCACGCGCAGCGTTTATAATCGCATTTTGTTCAGCATGGACGGAACGACACATCTCATATCTGTGTCCGGAAGGGATCCCGAGTTTTTTACGCAAACAGAAACCGTGCTCAAGAGAGCTTTTTGTCCCTCTGGGAGCTCCTACATATCCGGTGGAAACAACTTGATCG
>PXEC01000067.1 GCA_003566255.1 Candidatus Peregrinibacteria bacterium
TTGATCAATGAACTTGAAGACGTCATCACTCTTGAAAAAACACTTTTCATCGTCGTTTCAAAATCCGGAGAGACAATGGAAACCATGTCGCAATATTATTATTTCAGGGAAAAAACGGATAAAAAAAATCTGGATCCGAAAAATCACTTCGTCTTCATAACAAGCCTTTCAAAAGGAAGGTTAAGAGAAATCGCGGATCAAGACAAAATACAGACATTCGGAATTCCGGAAAATGTGGGCGGAAGATTTTCAGTATTGACTCCGGCGGGATTGCTCCCGACAAAACTTGCGGGAATAGACATAGAAGAAATCATGGAAGGTGCAAAAGACATGTGTGACAAATTTCTAAGCGAAGACTATGAAGAAAACCTGCCTTTCCAACTGGCGGCGATTCAGTACGCGCTTGAAAGAGAAGGCAAAAAAATCCACGTTCTCATGCCCTATTCGCAGAAACTCATCGGATTCACGGATTGGTACAAACAACTTTTGGCCGAAAGCATCGGTAAAAAAAATAACAACGAGGGGAAAACCGTCCACATAGGGATAACTCCGGTGAACGCAATCGGCGCGACAGACCAACATTCCCAACTTCAACTCTACGCGGAAGGCCCGGAAGACAAATTAATAATGTTTTTGGAAGTTAAAAACAAAGGCCCGGAAATAAAAATCCCATCGGATAAAAACAATTCGCTCACATTCAACAAACTAATCCAAGCGGAGAAAGAAGCCACGGAAGAATCCCTCACAAAAAACAATAGACCCAACCTCACAATTAAGATAGACTCCGTAAGCGAAAGGGCTCTGGGCGAACTTTTTATGCTCTTCGAGGGAGCGACAGCTTTTCTCGGAGAATTCTATAACATCAACGCGTTTGACCAGCCCGGCGTGGAATTATCAAAAAAACTAACGATAGAAAAAATCCATGGAAATCCCGAAACTTAACTCCCCTCTTGAAGATCACCACACGGATTTTCTAAAAACATTCACAAAATCCTGCAGAAAATCCATCCTGGAAATGGTTACAAACGCACAAAGCGGCCACCCCGGAGGATCTCTTTCCGCGGTTGACTACCTG
This sequence comes from Candidatus Peregrinibacteria bacterium, assembly GCA_003566255.1. GTDB lineage: Bacteria > Patescibacteriota > Gracilibacteria > UBA1369 > LOWO2-01-FULL-3 > SLNK01. The sequence goes on from PXEC01000067.1 coordinate 1,076, forward strand.
GCAACCCTTTATGCTTTTATAATAGGGCAAACCGGAGAAAAAGCGGTTGTCAGCGGCGGACATATTTCCCCCGCCGTATATTCAATATTGGGAGAAATGGGATACATAAACAAAGAAGACGCGGTAAAAAACTTCAGAAAACCTAACTCAATTTTTGAAGGACACATAACAAGACACGTCAGAGGAGTTGAATACGGAACGGGACCTCTGGGAATAGGCGTTTCCGTGGCAGCGGCATTCGCGTTGGCGGAAAAAAGAAGAGAAAGCGATAAAAAAACCTTCTTCACCGTTGGAGACGGAGAATGTCAGGAAGGACAAGTGTATGAAATGATGAACTTCGCGAAGCACTATAAACTAAACAACTTGATCGGGTTCGTGGATTACAACAAAGTACAATTGACCGCGAGCCTGGAAGAAACGCAGGACATAGACATAAAAAGCACATTTGAAGGGGCCCACTGGCATGTGATCGAAATAAACGCACACGATTTTCAAGAAATCTGGAAAGCCCTTTCGGAAGCGTATCAAATCAAAGATAAACCGGTAATAATAATAGGACACACGATAATGGGACAAGGCTCAGAATTCATGCAACCCTTCGGAGAAAAATTAAAATCCGACTGGCATGGAAAAGCCCCAAGCCCGGAAGAAATCCAAGAAGATATAAAATCCTTAACCCTCACAAAAGAAGAAGAGGCTGTCCTGGAAAATTTCAGAAAAACCCATATAAAATGGCAACCGGAAGAACCCAAATCCCCAAAACTTCTTGACCCGATACTTTTAAACACGGGAGACCCCATAACATACACAACCGAAGAAACAACAGACTGTCGCACGGCATACGGAAAAGCGCTACTTGACCTTGCAAAACGCAACCCCCACGTAGTCGCACTTACAGCGGACTTAAAAGGTTCGGTGATGACAAAATTCGTGTCCGAAGAACTACCGGAACAATACATTGAATGCGGAATAGCGGAACAGCACATGATGAGCGCGGCTGGAGGCCTGAGCTTGGACGGGTTCGTCCCTTTCGCTTCAACATTCGGTGCATTTATGACAAGCAGAGCGAAGGATCAAGCAAGAGTTAATGACATCAACAATACAAACGTAAAAATGGTCGCTTCGCATTGCGGAGTTTCCGTTGGAGAAGACGGCCCCACTCATCAGGCGATAGACGATATGTCATCATTTCTCGGATTTTACAACACGATGGTAATTGAACCTGCGGATCCGAATCAAACAGACCACATAATCAGATACGTCGCTTCGCATTACGGGAATTTTTATGTACGAATGGGCAGACACAAATTTCCTGTCATCACAAAAGAAGACGGCACTCCATACTACGACAAATTTTACGAGTACGAATACGGCAAATGCGACATAATCCGCGAAGGAGAATCAATAACGATAGCCGCCACGGGAGCAGCAATACCGGAAGCTCTTGCCGCTCGTGAAACAATAATGGAACGCCATCCTCAAATCTCCATAGAAATAGTAGCTGTAAGTTCAATCAAAAAATTTGACGAAACACTTTTAAATTCAATCAAAAAAACCGGAAAACTTCTGACGGTGGAAGATCACAACGTGAATTGCGGTCTGGGACAACAACTTTTGGCACATCTGCAAGAACAGAAAATTCAGCTTCAAAAATTTGGAAAAATTGGGATAAAGGAATATCAACTTTCCGGAACATACAAAGATCTATACGAACAAAACGGATTAGACAAAGAGGGAATAAAAGCAAAAGTACTGGAAATGATCTGAAAAAAATGGTAGAATTACGTCATGGGAAAAAGAAAAAAATTGACGGAAAGAACACTTGAGAACGCTTTGAAGGCAAAAGCCTTTAGAGTCGCGATTTTCGGATCTGCAAGAGTAAAAAAAGACGACAAAATTTACAAAGATGTCTTTGATTTGGCAAAAAAAATAGGAGAAAAGAAGTTTCATCTTGTAACCGGCGGCGGACCCGGCCTTATGGAAGCCGCGAATGCAGGACATTCAGCCGGAGATCCAAAGGACGAAGCGGACAACATCGGTCTGCTCATAAAACTTCCATGGGAACCCGGAGGAAATATACATCTTGAAATTCAAAAGGAGTTTGAAAAATTTTCCGGCCGTCTGGATAAATTCATAGCCCTCTCAAACGTAATGGTGGTAGTCCCCGGAGGAGTGGGCACTCTATTGGAGTTGGCCTACGCTTGGCAACTTATTCAAGTTGAACACATACAACCGGTCCAGATAATCTTGATTGGAGAGATGTGGGAAGAATTCGTGAAATGGGTTGAAAAATATCCCCTCAAAGAAGGCTTGATCTGCAAAAAAGACCTGAATTGCATACATGTTGTAAAAAACAACAAAGAAGCGATGAAGCTGATAGAAGTCGCGCATGAAGCATTCAAGCAGGGAAAAAACATAAACGAACCATATCTTTTGGGAAAATAAAATGTGTTATATTGTTTCGGCAAAACCCGAAGCAATATGTTATCAAAAAAAATCGCCCAAAAAAGAAGTGAACTCTACAAACAGATACGAGTTTTTTTTGACGAACAGAAATTCACGGAAGTGGAAACCCCGATAATGGTTGAATATCCTGGAATGGAGCCACATCTGTCCCCTTTCGAAACAACATTGAAAGTCCAAAATCAACCGCCAAAACCACTTTTTTTAAACACATCTCCGGAACTTCAGATGAAAAAACTCTTAGCTTCGGATTTTGGAAACATCTACACGATGACAAAAGTTTTCAGGAATGGCGAAACGGGCGGACCGATGCACAATCCGGAATTCACAATGTTGGAATGGTACAGAACAAAAGCGGATTATTTCGATATAATGAAAGACTGCGAAAATCTTATAACTCATCTGGCGAAAACTTTTTCAAAAACATCCAAAACAGCGGAAAAAGTCTTAAAACTCCAAAAGCCATGGCCAAGAATCTCCACAAACGAGCTTTTTATAAAACACTGCGGGATTGATCTGACAAAATACCCGGACAAAAATTCATTCAAAAAAATAGCCGACAAAAAAGGCTTGGACACAAAAGCATGCGAAGACTGGGACGATATTTTCTTCAAGATCTTCCTCAACAACATAGAACCCAAACTCCCAAAAA
>PXEC01000137.1 GCA_003566255.1 Candidatus Peregrinibacteria bacterium
ACGAAAATGGGGTCAGGTACAATTTTTATTTTCTTTTTTGAGTTTCAAAGGGAGTGCGGGGAGGCAGTGAATTTCTTTGAGCCGGAACGCAGCCCCCTTTCACCCGCCAGAGGCGGGTTGCAGGGGACGCCGTTCACATGTGAACGGCTCTGCTTCCCATAATGGCTCTTCAGAAATTCACTACCTCCCCACACTCCCCCATAAAAAATTACAAAATTGTACCTGTGAAAATTGTACCTGACCCCATTCTTCTTTACCTTCTTGGGATATGCATTTATATTGTTCGAGTATGAAATATTCAAAATTTTTCGGCAAAACAAAACATAATCCACCTTGTGACGCGGACAGTAAAAACGCGCAGCTTCTTACTCAAGCGGGATTTGTGGAGAAACTCGCGGCGGGCATATACAATCTTTTGCCACATGGCCACAGAGTTTTTACAAAGATCTGCGGGATAATCAGGGAAGAAATGAATGCCGTAGGGGGTCAGGAGATTCTGATGCCCGCGCTTCATCCAATTGAACTATGGGAAACAACGGGGCGTTCAAGAACGATGGACGATATTTTGTATAGAACCCGCGCTTCCGGTGACAAAGAATTCGTCTTCGGGCCAAGTCATGAAGAAACAGTGACTCCATTGGCGGCGGGGTGTATTCAATCTTACAAAGAGCTCCCCATGAGGGTGTATCAAATTCAAACCAAATTCCGTGATGAGCCCCGGGCGAAATCAGGACTTTTGAGAGGACGTGAATTCGGGATGAAGGACATGTACAGCTTTCATGTTTCAGAAGAAGATCTTGATGAATATTATGAAAAAGTAATCCAGGCGTACTTCAATGTTTTTGAGAGATGCGGGTTGAAGTCTTATCTGATTGAAGCGTCCGGAGGGCCTTTTTCCGATAAATTTTCACATGAGTTTTCCGTGGAAACTCCGGCTGGAGAAGACACCATTATAATCTGTGAAGCTTGCGGAGGCGCGCAAAACCTTGAGATAGCGGAAGGAAAAGTTTTGGACCCTGACGAACCGGAGGAAAAGGAACTTCCGATGGAAGAAGTTGATGTTGAAAGAGGATTTTCCGTTGAAGAAAACGCAAATGCCCATGGGGTCAATCCCTATAAGATTTTGAAGACCGTTGTTTACGAAGTTGAAGATAGTGGCCTTCTAGGAGTGGTAATAAGGGGTGATCTTAATGTAAGCGAAGTAAAGCTGGAAAATTATCTTAAAAAACAAATAAGGCCCGCCACTCCGGAACTTCTTGAAAAAGCGGGTCTTGTGCAGGGGTTCATTTCCCCTGTCAATCTGCCGGATTCCGTAAAACTTTCTTTTATAGCGGATCACTCCATAAAGAATGTTAAGAATTTTGTTACGGGCGCGAACGCGCCCGCAAGGGACTTGAAAAACGTCAATCTGGGGCGGGATTTTATCATTGAAGATTTTGTAGATCTTGTTGAAGTCGGGACCGGATTCAAATGCCCCAAATGTGATGCCTCTCTCCGAGAGATAAGGGGGATAGAAGTCGGGAATATTTTTAAACTCGGCACACGATACAGCGATGCTTTCAACCTTAAATTTACGGATAACGACGGGACTTCCAAATCTGTTGTTATGGGCTGTTACGGAATAGGCACCACTCGCCTTATCGGATCAATTGTCGAGGCTCTGGCAGACGAAAAAGGGATGATTTGGCCCATAAGTGTCGCTCCTTACCATGTGCATCTTCTTCATTTGGGCAAAGACGACGAAGTGAAGAAAAAGGCGGAACAGCTTTATCAGGAATTGACTGCATCGGGATTTGAAATTTTATATGATGACAGAGATGAAAGTGCCGGCGTAAAACTTAATGACGCCGACCTCATCGGCATCCCTCTCAGGCTTGTGGTGAGTAAAAAAACTTTGGAAAACGATGGCGTGGAGTGGAAACTCCGGACAGAAGAGGACTCAAGCATCGTAAAATTCTCTAATCTTAAAAAAGAACTTGAAGACTTTATTGCTGGGTAAATCCGGTTTATTGGGATCTTATTTTTCTTCCCGTTATTCTCCTTCTAGAGAGGAACTGGATATGTGCAATTATGAAGCCTTGGAAGAATATATATCAAAACTCAAGCCGGATTTCGTGATAAACTGCACCGGATATACGGCCGTGGATGATGCTGAAATAAGCGGAGCGGACGCTTTTAAGCTTAACGCCGAAGCCGTGGGGAAGCTTGCTTCGTTTTGTGAGAAAAACGGAAGTATCCTCATTCATTTCAGTACGGATTATGTTTTCGACGGAGAAGATGAAAACGGATACACGGAAGATGCTGTCCCCTCTCCGATTAATATCTACGGAAAATCAAAATTGGATGGAGAGAAGCTGGTGGAGGATAACATGGATCGATACTACATTATCCGCACTTCCTGGATGTTCGGGAATCCGGAAAAGGATTTTGTGGGAACTGTTTTGAAATTGGCGGAGACAAGAGACGAACTGAATATTGTGGCGGATCAAATCGGCTCCCCCACCTTCGCGAAGGATCTGGCTGCCGCCGTTAAGAAAAACTTTATAAAAAGGTCTGATCTTCCTCCTTTCGGGATCTACCACATCACAAATTCGGGAGCCTGCAGTTGGTATGATTTCGCCTCTGAGATCTTTAAACAGTGCGGTCTTGAAATAAAACTGAACAAAGTTAGCAGTAACGCGATTTCACGCCCCGCGATGCGCCCAAAATATTCAATCCTTCGCAACACAAAGCTGGAAAAAAATCTGCGTCCCTGGGACAAGGCTTTGAAGAAGTATCTCTCTAGAAAGCTCCCAGTTTTTTCGGTTTTCAACTAAACGGCTAAGCCATGTAGTTTTCCAAGGGGGCATGGTTATGTAAAAACGACTTGGAGTAAGAGAGCGTGTGAAGCAAGGCGTCTCGGAGGTTTTGCGGGCACGGTGTCCGCCGGAGGCGGACGAGCAAAACCGAGAGCCGAGCGGCGTTCGCCTCGCTGGGGCGAACGACCGCGTCCTTGCGAATACGCGCTCTTACTCCAAGTCGTTTTTGCATAAATATGGCCTTTTGGAGACCGCATAGCGTAGCCGTTTTTAGCTCGATAAAAACTGGGGTCTTTTAAATTATGAATACCAATCGCTGCCGCTCTCGAAAGAGACCTTATTCTTTTGCTTTTCTTTAAACCTTTCAATCCCCAAAACAATCAACTCGTCCACCAAATCCTCATATTTCATTCCGGAAGCTTCAATCAGTTTCGGGTACATGCTTATTGATGTGAATCCGGGCATCGTATTGATTTCGTTAAGATAGATCCGGCCGTCGTTCCGGTCCAGAAAACAATCAACCCTCGCGAGACCGCTACAATCCAAAAGTTTATATGCCTCAAGCGCCATATCCCGTATTTTTTCACCGGTTTCATCATCTATTTTTGCAGGGATTTCAGTTTGGGAAACGCCGTTAACATATTTGTCATAAAAATCATAAAATTCTCCTCCGACGATGACTTCCCCGGGAGGTGAAACAATCGGATCATCATTGCCCAGAACGGCACATTCTATTTCTCTGACATTCACGGCTTTTTCAACCAGAAGGCGTCTGTCATATTTGGCGGCTTCATCCAGAGCTTCACCAAGAGCTTCCTCCGTTTTTGCTTTTGTGATCCCCACCGCGGAGCCCAGATTCGCGGGTTTGACGAAGCACGGCAGCCCCAATTCTCTCACAATGTTCTCGATTATTTTGTCCTTTTGGTCAGCCAAAGCTTTTCTTGTAAGGCCGATATGCGGAACGATGGAGAGTCCCGCCGACTTCCATATCGCTTTGCATTGCAATTTATCCATCGCGGTGGAAGAAGCCACGACATTGCAACCGACATAAGGAATCTGAAGCATTTCAAAAAGTCCCTGTATCGTGCCATCTTCTCCGAAAGGACCATGAAGAACAGGGAAAGCGATATCTATATTTTGATGCTCGGGATCGGTGGAAAAACGAATTTGTTCCAAATTTTTCCCATTTTTTTCAATGCCTTTTTTACTTCTGAAAACTTTTAAACAATCTTCGCCCGTGAACCATTTGCCGGTTCTATCTATGCCGATTTCCAAAACCTCATATTTTTTGGCATTTTCCCC
>PXEC01000168.1 GCA_003566255.1 Candidatus Peregrinibacteria bacterium
CTAATAAAAATGATATTTCACGCGACGAAGCAACGGTTTCTAAATTCTTTAAAAGCAAAACTTCCAATTCCCTTCCTTATGGTACAAACTATAATATTGTACTTCCTATATTATCAGCATTCAAACCTATTCTGACACATCGTTTAAGTGTACCATTAGAGTCAACCGAAATTGAAGTAAGAGGGGTTGAGGAAATGTTATATTATCAACCAATTCATTTAACTAAACATATAAAAAAAATATTCGATATTAATATACAAGAAAATGTAAAACCCTTATTTTGCATTGTACTTAATGATGAGGATAAAGATATAATGATTTTGGACAGGAATAGAGAGAATGAAATATGGTTAACTATCATTAATATAATTGAAAATAATGCATATATTATTGAGAGTGAGCAAAATGGGGTTATCAATCTTGACATGAATAAGATAGAAATTGAAGGCGGACAATTATTTCGTTTGCTCGGTAAATGGGAAATCGATTTTCCTAAAAATCCTTTAATAATATCAAATATCAAAACTGATATATTTGATGAGTTAATAAGAATTAATGAAGATTATTTAGTTATATCTGGAAAACATTTAGATTATTGGAACGAAAATTCAGTTATATTAATGTATTCATATTGTAATATTAGAGATGGGTATTTCTATTTTGCCGATGCATTATGGGGGAAAACAAAAGCTGATTTTATAAATGTTAACAAATTGATTAGAAAGACTAATTTTAATGCGACGATGTCCTTAGGATACGATCAAAAGGGTTTAGAAGCAGATCACGAAGAAATATTGGAAAGTGTAAATAGGTTGTCAATTATTGCGCAACTTGGCCTTTTCCATGATAAGATTACCCTAATGCCTTTTGATTTGTTATTGTGTGGAAAGAACAAGCTGACGATTTTTGAACATAATGCTTCTGTATTATTACAGAATGAATTGAAATTGTTTAATGCAGATGAATAAAATGAATGAATTAGTTGAACATATCGAACATTTGCCAGGATTCAAAATTACTAATTCACATTTTCGAATTGGTTCTAAGATTCATTTAACTAATTTTTATTATGCAACGCGATTCTTTCAAAATAGCTTTTTTGCGAGTAGACTAGCATTTATGATTGCGAAAGATATTCGAAACACTCATGATGATAAGTTAGATGAATTTAGAAGAGATGGACTTACTCTTATCGGTTATGAATTATATTCGGAACTTCTAATAAGCTTAGTAGAAAAATATTTAAGGATATCCATAAATATTCCATTCAAGAAAATAACCCATGATTTAATTAGTGATCTCGAAAAACCTCAATTAATAAAAAATTACGAAACAATACACCATAATATAATAATTATTGTACCTATTGCGAGTACTTTTACAACAGCAATTAAAATAGAAGAAGAATTAAGGAGAATAAAAGAAGGATTAAAAATATTACAACCATATTTCAATGTTCTTTATATAGCACATTCACCTGAAGGTGAATTAGATAATGCGGATGAGCTGTATGAAATTGAGAAAAAGTATGGATGGGTAAAAAAAGAAACTGAAAACAATATGGTTACAATGGAGGTTTATTATTCAAAAAAAGAGGATTATAAGAAAAATAAATATCTGTTATATCTTCCTTCTATTTGGCAGGATATCGGTAACTGTAAAATATGTTTCCCTGATAAACCTGTTGATGAAAAACCTCTTTTTTCCACCGATAAAATTTCTGTAACACCCAATTTAATCTTTGATAAACCTCGTGGTAGAGATATTATAACGCATATTGGAAATACCGAATTTACATTAGATTCTGATACATTACTTCATGGTCACTACATACGTGATAAAAAGTGCTATCGTTATTATATTCGTATTGAAGATTTCTTCCATAAAAATCGAAAATCAGTTATAAAATGGCTTGCTGAAATAAAACAATATATAATAGGTAAAGAATTTTATAATGAAACAGATCATGTATTGATTATCGCACCTGGTCATTATTCGAATGCAGGTTTTGTTAATTTAGTTAATGAAATTCTATTTTCTAGTTCTGCAAATATTATTCATTATGATCCCCGCAATGACCACATAGAGAATTTCCAAGCCTTTTACAAAAATGAAGTAGAGGATGAAAAGACAAAAGTATTCTTTGTTGATGATACAATTACATCAGGAAGTACATTCCTATTATGCAATTATTTTTTAAAACATACACGACGATCGGGAAGTGGATTTGATGGTTGTATTGTTTTGTTAGATCGTTCCAGTCATTTTGTACATCAAAATGTATTAAGGAAAATTAGAAATGCTAACGGTGAGATAATATATTTTTCATACGCAAACATTCATTTGCCTTCTCTTCAATATGTTTTAGATAGATGTCCCTTACACGAGGAAAATAAACGATACAAAGAGATGGTTGATAATTCATTTCTCGATAGGACTAAGGTATATTATTTACAACAACAAAATAAGTTACTTGAAAAAGATATAAATAAATTAACAGGTAGTTCTAAAAAAAAGAATAATAATCGTTATTTAATGAGAGTGGAAGCAGTTCATAGAATCTATGAATGGTTCTCAATAGATAGTAATGAAATATATGATGTATCATTCGAAGAATGGAAAAATAGATTAATAAGCGAGATCAAAATTAATTACCCATCACATTTAGAAAATAATATTAATGATGATAATGGTTTATCAGATGGATCAAAAGCATTTTTTAAAGTACTAACTCAACCTCCATTTATCTTTTATAAGAACATTAGGGTTAAAGTATTTGAATGGATATTAAATTATCTTGAAAAACAAATATACAATGTTGGGTCGGAAATAAAGAAAAATAATTTATCGTATGAATCATTCAATGATTTAAGATTTTTAATTAGAAGGTGTGGTTGGATAAATGCTAATTATTTATTTTCAGAAAATATATTTATAATACTTGATCTGTTATTCGGTAATAATGGACTAAGCATACTTAGTGCCAAGCTTGAAAATGAGTATTATAATTTAATCGAAAAAAACAAAACGGAGGTTACTTCAAAACAATTGGAGATGATAACTATAAATAATAATATTAATGAAAATATAATAGAAGAGCAATATGAAAAAATTAAGAATGTGAGAGAATTCAACGTCTTTTTTACAGCCCAAATTAAAGAATTATTGTACTTGAATGAAGAAAGAAGTATTAAAATTGAGGAAAGAATTATAGATATATTAAATCAGCCACGATTATCCCTCGCTTATAAGCAGTTGTTAAGAATTATTAGGGAGGAAAATGGATTATTAATACAAAAGTTTTGGTTCTTCATAAGGAATTATATTAAATCTGATTGGAGTACTACTGAAAAATCTGAATCATTTGTAAGAGATATTGAAAATATATTTGAAATGGAAAATATAACTAAACATTATCGATATCAAACTCTAGATAAATATTTTAAGGCCAGTTATCAATTATCACCGAAAGATAATCATGTATTCATAAAATATCTATTATTAATGAAATATTTAGAAGATGATGTTCATGATGATGAAAATCTGAAAAAGTTATCATTGAATGATAAAACAGAATTCATAATTGAAATACTAAAGGAGATTATTTTTACAGATGATGAGAATGCAGGTTCATTATTTATTGTAAAATATAAAACAGAAAAAGAAAACCCATATTTTGTTGCATATAATAAGGGGAAAAGTGGGCCAATTAATTCTGATGTATGGGATGTTAAAGACTTGGATTATCTTAAAAATTTTTTAGAGGGCAAAATTAAAGATGATACAGGTCTTAGCAATAAAACTATAATTGAATTTCATTTAGAAGATGGTAAATATATTGACCTCTACTCGGCTAATGATAAACAAGAGGATATCCCATTGAGTCCCCATTTATTGCCAAAGGAATATAATAGATTGCTTATAATTCGAATTAGTAAGCTAGGATTAGAAAATGAAGAAATAAAAAGTGAGGGACAGGCAATTATCGGGTTTTATTTTAATAAAAACGATAAAAGTATTACAGATGTAAATAAAACAAGATATTTACTCTTACTAAGATTACCAATAAGTAAATTTATCAAACAACATCACGAA
>PXEC01000109.1 GCA_003566255.1 Candidatus Peregrinibacteria bacterium
CGCCGGCCGGCGAATCCCGTTACATCAACGCCTATCAAAAACGGGCAATACTGGAAAAACATAATCATCAGTGCGGTTACAATGGTTGCAACAATCCGGCTCAACGCCTTCATCACATCGATCGCTGGCATCATCACAAAAAACACACAAAGATCATCCCGCTCTGCAAAATCCATCACGAATTTGCTCACAACGGGTTGGTGGAGAACGAGAAAAATAACTGGCGGTTAAATGTCAATGGCGGGACGCGTAACAAGGCTGATTACTTTTATAGAAAATATAGGAGGAAATGTTTTCACGAAAGTTCTCTTAACATCGCACGTTGTGACAATTCGTAAACTCTTGGGAGGAATATCAAGCGGGGAAGTTTGTTGATCATGAAGATTTGAAAAAGAAATACGGATTACAATGATTTATCGCAAATCTTGATTTTTTTCCGATTGTGCTAGAATGGGCGCATGAGAAGAATCCTATTAATAGGGAATTGTCCTCTTCCGGAAGAAAACAGCAAATCACGGCCGGCCGCGGGTTTGAGGACTTATCAGTTTTTTAAGACGCTTGCGGGAACACGGGCGGGCGGAGGCTTCGAAATAAAAATGGTCACAATAGCGATGCCGGAGTGTTATGAGAATGTTGAGTCCGCGTTGGTCAACGAAGATGGGAAGAATTTTAGCAGGATATCTTTGTCCAAAAATGATCCTCATCTGATTAGCCGGATTCAGAAACTTCATGACGAATTTTTGCCGGAAGCGATTATTGCCGTGAATACTTATCCTTCTTATATAGCTTCTTTGCTGAAATCACGCGTTCCGATGTGGGCGGACCTGAACGGATGGATAATGGCGGAAGCGCAGGCGCAGGCTTTTAAGAAGGGCGGGGACGAGTATTTGCCCCATTATCTCGGGCTTGAGAAAAATGTTTTGGATAGGGCGGATAAGGTTTCCACCGTTTCTTCGGCGCAGAGTTTCGCGGTTTTGGGGGAGTTGGCGTTTCTGCGAAGACTGAATTGTGAAACTTTTTCCTATAATTTTGTGCATCATGTTCCGAACGCGACGGAGTGGTTTAATGGTGAGTGCGGGGACAGGGAAACTTGCCGTGATGATTGCTGTGAAAAGTCCGGTGGCAAGCGGTCCGATGATTTTCTTCTGCTCTGGCTGGGCGGATATAACACCTGGGTTGATGAGAACACCTTATTCAAAGGAGTGGAGAACGCCATGAAAAAGTGTGAGGACATCCATTTTATATCCACCGGAGGGAATATAGCCGGGTTGGACAACAAAACTTTTGCCCGTTTCAAAAAAATGATAGACGGCTCTCCTTATAAAGACCGTTTTGTGTTCTTGGGGTGGGTGGAGACTTCCAAAATCCCTTCGTTGTACGGGAAAGCGGATGTGGGGCTGAACGTGGACAGAATGTGCGTGGAAACTTTGACGGGCGCGCGGAATCGGATAAACGAGATGATGAAATTCGGGCTTCCCGTAATAACCACCTCCGGAAGTGAGATCGCGGCTGAAGCGGGAAATGCGGGGGCGGGGCTTGTTGTTCCCAGCGGAGATCATGAAGCTTTGACGGAAGCGATTTTGAAAATGCACAAAGAGCGTGGCACGGTTCAATTTGATAAATACGGCGAAGAAGGACGAAAATACACGGAAGAAAACGATTACAAAACAACTTTGGCTCCTTTGCTTGAGTGGCTTCAAAATCCAAGACCGGCTCCGGACAGGGGCGCTCAAATCCGTTCAAAAACCGGCATGGCGAAGAGCGCAGTAAAAGGACGCTTAAATTATCTGCGGGAGAACGGGGTAAAAAAATCGTTTTTGAAATTGTGGCAAAGATTGCGTCATAAATCATAGCTCTCCTGCATGTAGTCCACTACTATAGTTATTATCCCCTTGATTGTTTCGTTGCAGGCTTTGAATTCGATTTTTTCCAATACTTCGCTTCCGTACTTTCGTATCAGATCGCTTATCAGCGCGTGTATAAACGACTGCGTTGCCCCTTCAACATTTTCGAAATCCAAAACGATTCTTTTCCCCTTTTCCAGAGCGGGGATTAATTTTTTTACCCTTATGTCCGCCGCTATGTCTTTATTCTCCGCGAACTCGCCCACTTTTTCGAATAATTTGATGTGTGTCATGTGAATTGTGGTTTTTTATATTTTGCTTTTTTTCTTTCTCTGATTGCCTCCTTGTAGGTTTCGTTTATCAGTTTAAGAAGAAAAGAGAATTCCTGCGTTGCATCCAGTGACAAATCTATCCCAACCGCTGTCCCATTCCAAAACGGCAAATCACCTCTCTTTGAATGCCTGTCGTCGAAAGGATCGGCCTTCAACGTTACTCTTTTGGCCTTCCTTCTCAAAAGTTTATACATCGCTCTTCCGCTATAAATCACTAAAAAATCTTTATTTACGGATGCGATGGATTTTATGAAAAACAGACCCGCTCCCGCATTGTATTCCGTCCCCCCCTCCTTTGCGGTTGTTCCCGTTATTCCAGGTGTAAGAGCCAAGCGAATCGCATCCAAATCGTCCTTTGGATTATGAGACTGATTTATTGTTTCCCACATTCCCACACCTGTATCCGTTATGCCGATGCGAATTTTGTTACTTTTCGCGTAATATTGCGCCGATACGATTGCTCCATGGGGAGACTTCGAATGTTCAAGAACATTTCTTACCAACTCGCTAATAACATAGCGCAGTGGCTCCGCGTGAATCGGTTTTAAGTGGAATAAGGGGGTTACTTCCGTGATGAATTTTGTCAATTCTTCCGGTGTTTTTATTTGAGTCAGCGGAACAAACCTTCCCGCGGCTTCGCGTTTTTTTATCTTTATCCCCGATTCCACCCCAAGCAAATCAAATAACCCCATCCTTTCGAGATAATGTTTTGATTTTGCTTCAAGTTCTTCGCAATTTATTTTTTCCGGGGAAAGATTCAGCCCCAAGGCGGCTATCATGGATAAAACCATTGGATGGAGAGACAGCCATTTCTTATGGAATGTTATACTCAATTCTTCCGGATTTTTCGGATCAAATCCCTCAAGAAAAGTGTCTATGCTGTTTAGCCACGCCGAATTTGGGATGTGCATTTTCATGTCCTTAATTTACCGGAAATGACTTTAAATGTCAAATTACCGGAAGTCCGGTAAAAAGGAGTTAATAAAAAGACTCCCCCGCCGTGGCGAAGGAGTCCTTTGTTTTTTCCGATCTTTCCGTTCCTACAGTTTCTTCTTGATGTGATCCAACCATTGAGACGCGCTCTCTTTTCCTCCAAGTCCGAAAGCGATACCTCCGGCAAGAGCCATCATCGCTACAAATCCCGCGAACAGGATCTCTATCATCGATGTGTCCACTCCCAACTGTTTTATCGCGGGGACAAGAGCAAAGATGATGATACCCCATTTTGCCAGGTTAGCCAGAAGTTTGGGGCTTTGCATTTTTGCCGCCTTAACGGACCTGTGCACGATTTCATAAACAAAATTTCCGGCAACAATACCGATGAGCAGGATAAGAATCGCAATAACGATGTTCGGCAGATATCTTGCGACTTCATAAAGGAAATCAATGATCTGTGTGAGTCCAAGAATGTCCGCCACCGCGATCAATACCACTATTATGAGGAACCATTTTACGAGCCATCCCAAAATCGCGGAGACTTTTATCTTCCCGATGGCTTTTGCGAATTTGTTGACTCCCAGTTTTTCCAGGAGTTGGTCTATTTTTGTGAGTTCAACGAGCTTGGCGACCAATTTGCCAAGCCAGCCCGCGATCAACAGACCCAGGATGAGTACCACCAAGGCACCCAAAAGGTTCGGAAGAAAATTCATCAGCGTGTTGAGGATGTCCTGCAAAGACGCCGTCAGAGCTTCCCTCCAAGTTTCAAACTGTTCCATAGGTGAGGGGTTATGGATATTTATTGCGCCCATTATGAAGAATTCCGCGTTTTATTGCAAGTGCGTGCGTTTTTTGGTAGCGCCAAGGGGAATCGAACCCCTGTTTCCGCCGTGAGAGGGCGATGTCCTAACCACTAGACGATGGCGCCGTGTGATTGCCTTGGCAAGCGGGGTGCTTGCCTGTTCGGTGCGGA
>PXEC01000040.1 GCA_003566255.1 Candidatus Peregrinibacteria bacterium
ATGGATTATGATAGGGATTTTAAGACTCGCGGCGGCAAGAACAACCGGAACCGCCACAAACCCTCCCTTGCTGAAAAGGACATCGGCATGGAACTTTTTAAGGACACCCCGTGCTTGAAAAAAGCCTATCGGAACCTTGAAGAAATCCAAAAAATTTCTGAACGAAAAATATCTTCTAAGCTTCCCGCAGGAAACGCTTTCATATTTAAATCCGGCATCTTTGACCATCTTTTCTTCAACTCCCCCGCGTGAGCCGATATACAAAAGTTCGTGATCTCCGCGCTTTTTAAGCTCTTCTATAACGGCGAAGTTGGGGACTACGTGTCCTGCGGTCCCCCCACCGGTCAATGCTATTCGCATAATAGGTTGTGTTTTCCGATATTTTTAGAAGAATCGCGATACCGATAAGAGACGCGACAAGGGAAGATCCTCCATAACTTATGAAAGGCAAAGTTATTCCCGTCACGGGGATAAGGGCTGTATTAACGGCTATGTTTACAAATGCCTGTCCGACTATCCACGTGGTTATCCCTATCGCGAGATACATTTCAAATTTGTTGGGAGCCCTGCTGGCTATTTTGTATCCGCGAAGTGAAATAATAAAATAAGCCAAAACTATAAAAATAATCCTCAAAAATCCCAACTCCTCCGCCGACGCCGCGAAAATAAAGTCATCGGAGGCCTGAGGAAGCCAGTAAGATTTTTGAACGCCCTGCGTCAGCCCTCTTCCCCAGAATCCGCCGCTTCCCACAGCGATATTCGCCTGCAAAGACTGCCAGCAATGATCTTGAACACAATCCGCGTCAACATTCATAAAAACCTGAAATCTCTCCCTGACGTGCGGCACCGAAGAAACAACTATTATAATCCCGATACATGCTATAAGCGCCCCCAACCCAATGTGTTTCAGTCTTGCGCCGGCGGCAAAATAAACGGCGGTACTAACAATAACCGCGACCATCGCGGAGCCGTAATCGTTCTGAAGAACCAGAAGGAGAACAACAAGACCGGATATCACACAGAACGGCAAAAAACCATCCCTAAAACTTTCAATGGAGCTTTGTCTCTTGGAAAACCAGTACGCCAAATAAATGATAAGAGCCAGCTTCGCGAATTCAGAAGGTTGTACGGAGGTGTTGAAAACAACAAGCCAACGTGAAGCTATCGTTCCGAAACTTTGACCCATGACCACAACGGCAACCAACAGAACAACCGCAAGAACAAAAATTGCCGGAGCAAGTTTCTTCCAGACCTTCGCGGGGATTTTTACCGCCAAAAAAAACGCAAAAAGCCCGATGAATAAGCGGATAGTATGTCTCTTGAACAATAGATAACAATCAACCTCGGGATCTCCGCAATTCGGGAACTGTACTCCCGGAGCGGAAAGCGCTATTGATTTCGGAACACCGATGCTGGTGATCATGACAAGCCCGAAAATAAGCAAAAACAGGACTGTCAAAGCCAAAGTTGTATCGAATTTCAATGTTTTTCCCATAGTCACTTTTACGGCAGGAAGATACTACTGGTTTTGATACAAAAGAGCAATTATAATAGAAGCATGAAAAAAATGTTTGGACAAATGTTGATTTTGGCGTCTATTTTTGCGCTTATAGATCAAATATCAAAGTATATCGCGGTAAAACACCTTGAAACCCCGGTTAGTTTGATCGGAGAAATTTTTATGCTTGAATACACGGAAAATCCGGGGATGGCGTTCGGATTGCCTATGCCGTACTGGATATTGCTTTTTGGGAGTATTTTTCTGCTGATATTGATAATTTTCATCGCAAAAAAAGAATTGGATTTAAGCAAGTTCCCGGCAAGATTTTCAGTCGCGTTGATAGTGGGAGGAGCGCTGGGGAACATAATAGACAGGATAGTGAACGGCTACGTTGTGGATTTTATAAAAATATGGAGATGGCCCAATTTCAATGTCGCGGACATATTCATAACAGTCGGAATATTGTTGATAATAATTTTTTATGCTAGAATAAGGGGCGATGAGCAACGAAGAAATTGAAGAATTAGGCCCTGAAAGAATCTCATTCTCAACTTTTTTATTAAGGTTGATAGCCGGATGCGCCGGAGGTGTGGCGGGAGGTGTTATTTTGTTGCTTGTTTTTATGCTCGTGTCCTCGGTTTTTGAGCCCATCGCGGCACTGGACGAGCAAATAACGTACATAAGCCCTATATTTACGTTCATTCTCGTAACGATGATCTTTGTCTCCACGACAATAGGGAACATAGCAAGCACGTGGTTGATGGGGCTGGTTGAAAGGGAAAGATACAAGAAAATTTCATCCGCTATATATCAGATATTCATAATAAGTCTGATAATTTTTATAATCCTGTCACCGGTTTATTTCGTGACGGGAGCTACAAACCCGGCGGTAACGGCTTATGTTGTCGCGCTTCACATAATATTGGCCGCGCAGGTAAGCGCGCTGATTCTGGAAATAGTTTCCAATTACAGATATTCATTGGTGGGCGTTTACGGAGTCACTTTTTCGGTTTTGGTCAGCGCGGGGATTTTGTTTTCAATGGCAAGTCTGATTGAAAATCCTCAAATATTACTTTTTGTGGCATTGCCCGTGGTTTGGGGGTCGATAGCTTTCATAGGTGGAATCATGAACAACATATACGTTTGGTTGGCAAAGACATACGACAAAGATTTCCTCGCCACCGATACGGAGTACGGAGAAGATTACGGAAAGGAAATTGAAGAAGAGGAAGAACCGGTCGCAAAAGACGAAGAGGGCGGGGACTTCCTAAGACATAGCTAGAGAAAACTCACAATTTCAACTGAAAGCCTTTTCAAGCGCACCCTCCATAACCTCAAATGGAGCTTCTTTGCCCGTCCATAATTCAAACTGTTTCGCGCCCTGCCAGAGCAACATTCTATCCCCCGAAATAACAGTCCTTCTCAATTTATTTGCTATCCTCAAGAGAGGAGTAACCGGAGGCGTATAAGACAGGTCCATGACTGTATCAAAACATTCGACATATTCCGGCTCGCAAAAGAAAGGCATACTATCGGGCTCTTTGTGCCACATGGATGTAGCGTGGACAAGAATATCTCCGGTTCCTTGAGTTCCCCATTCATCGCTGTGGATCTCGCTATCAAACAATTCCGCGAATTCAACCGCGATTTTATCGGCCTTTTCCCGTGTTCTGTTTTGAATCCAAACATGCCCGCCTTCCGCCAACAGACCGTAAGCGGCCGCTCTGGCCGCGCCACCTGCTCCAAGCACAACGGAAATGCTTTCCCTCAAGTCTCCGTAGGATTCTTTAAGAGCCAAGGAAACTCCAAGATGATCCGTGTTGTACCCGTATAAAAACTTTCCCTTTCTCACCACCGTGTTAACGGCACCGATTTTTTCGGCATCCTTGTCGATCTTATCGATATAATCTAGAATTTTTTCCTTATAAGGCAAAGAAACCGAAAATCCGAAGATGTTGTTTTCGGCAAGATTTTTAATGAAATCTTCCAAGTCTTTTTCTCTCACCTCAAAGAAATTATACCTTGCGTTTATCCCAAGCTTGTCAAATCCCGCGTTATGCATGACCGGGGAAAGAGAATGTTTCGCGGGATATGCCAGAATCCCATACTGCTTAACCATATGCGCAAGCATACCATACGAAACAGCTTGTATAAAATGAAAAAAAATGGTAATATATGCGGATGTCGTAGAAGGAAAAAACATAAAAAACAAAAATGAAAAGTGCACACGCGGCAAGCGGAACAGCGGCAGCGGGAGAAGTGGCAAGCGGAACAGCCACACAACTGGCGCAACTCATAGAAATGGTTCTTACAAGAATACCCCTTTGGATCGCGGCGGGGATAGTAATACTTTTTACGGTAGTTATAGCTAAAATCGCAAGGAACACGGTGGAGAATAAGTTGGCGGAAAAAGGATTGGAGGAGGAGCACAAGGAGTTACAGGTGCTGGGAGGCAGGATGACATATGCGGGGATTCTGGTAGTCGGAGTGACGGTTGGTCTTAAAATAGCGGGAATAGA
>PXEC01000115.1 GCA_003566255.1 Candidatus Peregrinibacteria bacterium
AAGCTGGACAATAAGCGGATACAATTCAAATACGGCAGGAAATTACAACGCGGTCGGAACATTCATCCCACCGGCCGGAATAGACTGGGATCCGGCAAATCCTCCAACTGTGGCAACAACGATAACCGTTGAAGAGGAAGTGGTTGAACCCCTCCCGACAATAGAAAGCATAGATATCCACAACCAAGTTCAGCCGGTAAGCGTTGAATACGGCACGTCTTTGGTTGACGCAAGAGGATTGCTTGTCCAAAAAATAACCGTCAAGGATTCGGAAGATAACGAATATGAAATAGACATAAACTGGGCAATTCCGGGATACAACCCGAATGTCTCAAACACATATACTGCGGTTGGAACACTCACAAACTACCCGGAAACGGTGGAAGTCCCGGATCCTCCGCTTGAAGTAACCACAACAGTGACGGTGGAAGAAGAAGTTGTTGAACCCGATGCCTGTGATTTCGCAAGGACTAAAATAACTTTCCTTGAGGATGAGTGCGGAATGGAAGCGTGTGAAGATCCTACATTGAGATTGAGAGGGATGTGTAAATTTGAAGTTGATGTGGGAGGAGAGAATCCCGTAGTTATTGAGTTGGATGGAGTTTACACATTAGACCTGCTTGATAATGTTGGATATTTATTGGCAGGAAAACACAAAGTGATAAGCGGAAATAACAGCTTTCCATCCGGATACGGCAGTTACGGGTTGGCTCCCGTCGGCACAACATATGGAGGGGAAGGACCAAACATAGAGGACGGAAGCGAGCCGGAATATTACAAAGTATGGTGTTCCGAAGGGAGAATTCATGTTTATTACAACGATGAATTGATAGCGGAGATAGAAGGAACTCCTGAAGGAGAAGAAAACCCCGTGCTGTTCATTGACGGAGAACCCCAATATGAAAACGGAGAAAACGGAAATGGAAATGGAGAAAACGGAAATGGCAATGGAGAAGATGACGATAAAAAAGACGGATGCGGTGGCTGTGATACCGGAGCAAATGCTCCCGCTTCATCCGCCCCATTGGTTCTGCTAGGAGGGGTGCTGTTGGCACTAAGGGGAACCCGACCAAGAACTAATAAAGAGGAATCCGCATAAAAAGCTAAAAAATCCATCGGCTTTATGGTATAATTAACCGATGGTTTTGAAAAAATTTCTAAAAAACAGGTTTGTCGCAGGGATTTGCATCGCGGTTCTGATAACTTTGTTTTGCGCTGTATTGAACATAGCCGGAGTTTTTCAAGGTCTTCATCTTAAATTTGCAGATTCGCTTTATACAAGAAATGCCCCATCGGAAGAAATAGTCATAATAGCGATAGATGAAAAAAGCACCCAAGTGGGGATGGATGGGCTTGGTCCGTACACGGATTGGAGCAGGGAAAACTACACAAAGCTTTTGCAAGAACTGGAAAAAGTAAGCCCCAAAGTAATAGCGTTTGACATCCTCTTTCATAGGCGAACGACAAACATCCCGATAACAAAAATAGGAGAAGTCTTTTTCAATATTCCTATGGACGCGACTGATAGAGAGAAATTTGAATTTTTTGAATCCTTTTTTGAAGAATATTCTGATGTGCTCAGAGTCCCAATAGATAGAGAATTCGGTGAAAAACTTGGTGAATTTGAAAACATAATTCTGGCGACATACGCTCAAGACAAAATAAAACCAATAGACAGGTTTGCGCAGAATGCAATTCTGGGTGATGCGAATGTCATCGGAACAATAGATGACGATGGGGTTTTAAGAAAAATCATCCCGGAAGCAAACGGATACGACAATTTTTCCGTAGCCGTCGTAAAAGAATATCTGGGAAAAGAAGAAATAGATCTAAAATTGGATAACGGACACCTGAAGGTGAATTACTTTGCCGACCCTTTCGGATATGAAATGATTTCTTTTGTTGATGTCATCAGGGGAGAAGTGAGTGAAGGTGAATTGAAAGACAAAATTGTTTTAATCGGGCTGACAACTTTCCGTGAAATTGAGGATTCAAATCTCACGCCTCGCTCAAATCAAATCCCCATGCCGGGGGTTGAAATCTGGGCCAACGCCATCCAAACCATCCTTGATGGGAAATTCCTTGTGAATCAATCCATGCTCGGACAGATTTTGACAGTTTTTTTCATATCCGCGGTCCTGGCAATAATCCTTAGTTTCAGCGGCATAGCGGTTTCCGTAATCGTCACGCTTGCGGCGATACTTCTGTATCTGGGCGCGGCGCGCATTTTCTACTATCAGGGCGTCATTCTCAATATGGTGTATCCGTTCCTCGCCATCGTTCTTTCGTACCTTGCGGCTTGGGTTTACAAATATTTCATCGCGGACAGGGAGAAGAACGAAATCAGATCGGCTTTCTCTCATTATGTCAGTGATGAACTGGTGAAAGAAATCGCAAAGAATCCGGAAATGGTGAAGTTGGGAGGTGAAAAAATTCCTGTTACTGTTTTCTTTTCCGATATCAAAGGTTCCACAACTCTATCTGAACAAACAGAAATAACAGCATGGGTTGAACAAATAAACGAATACTTTACGGCGATGGAGAAAATTTTGAAAGATAACGGAGGAACTTTGGATAAATACGAAGGCGACGCGATTATGGCTTTCTGGAACGCACCGTTACGCCAAAAAGATCACGCTGTCAGGGCCATGACAACGGCTTTGACGATGAAAGAAAAGTTGAAGGATTTGAACGAAAAATGGAAATCCGAGGGAAGACCGGAATTGGAAATAAGAATAGGGATCTTCAGCGGAGAAGCGCTTGTGGGGAATTTCGGGTCCAAAGACAGGTTTGACTATACCGTAATGGGAAACACCGCCAACACAGCTTCCAGACTGGAGAGCTCGGCGAACAAAACATACGGGACAAACATAACCGTTGCCGGATTTGAGGATTACACGGATGCCGGAGAACTCCGCAAATTCATTTTCCGTGAACTGGATATGGCGCTTTTGCCCGGCAAAAAGGAACCGGTAAAGATTTTTGAACTGGTTGATGTAGCAGAAAAAGACGTCCCCGGGGACGTAAGTTCGCATAAGCAACAGTCCGGCCCCGAAAAAGCGACAATCCAAAAAACCATCTTCACATACGAGCAAGGTCTTGTCGCGTATCAAAAGAAAAACTGGGACAAAGCCATCAAATTCTTTGAATCCCTCCCCGAAGATCCGCCCGCCCAAACCATGCTAAAAAGATGCCTGGACCTCAAAGACGGCAAAGAAGTCCCAAACCTCCGCGACGACATGGTGCTGAGGATAGATCAGAAATAGATGGGGTAAGAAAGAAGGAAGACGCCGCCCGTTCGGGCGGCGTCTTCCAATTTGCAACTTCCTTTTTCTTCCCTCTAGTTCAAAGGCACTCTGAGCATAGTGTTGACTCCGACTTCAAAAGGAACAAACGGAGTCCCGACGCCCGTCATGCTCGGGGGTGTTGAAGGATTCAGGCTTATTGATCCGTTATAATTCAACCAGACATCCAGCGGGGGAGTGTTGCTTCCCAGACGATATACCTGCACCGTTCCAGGATTTCCGGAAAGCTTGATGGCCGCCGGCAACTCGGTTCTCCTGTAGTAGAGGATCATATAGTCTCCGGCAAAAAAGCACGTTTTCTTGGCGGACGATTCACCGACGGAAAGAAGTTCAATTACACCATCCGAGGAGAACTCAAGGCGCACCATGGCGTAGGTGCAATGGTCACAGTGAAGCCCGCTTGTGCTACTGTTAGACCAACCGGATGGATTGCAATCAAACCCGCCCGAGCCACCGCTCGAACTTCCGCCGTCATCTTGCCAATCATCCCAATCATCGTACCAATCATCGTACCAATCTTCGTCGGGATCATCGGAGCCACCGCCCGAGCTGTCATCCGAGCCACCGCTCGAACTTCCGCCGTCATCGTACCAATCATCGTACCAATCTTCGTCGGGATCATCGGAG
>PXEC01000169.1 GCA_003566255.1 Candidatus Peregrinibacteria bacterium
CGAGATCGCGGCGGAAACCGCAATAGCCACGGAGCATGTGTCCATTAAAGGGCAGATCGTCTTGGAGGAATACAATTTCACCGTTCCCGCACCACCGCCACAAGACGTCATTGAGGCCTTGACGCCCTTGGTTCCTCAGGACGAGGTGTGGTCCGGCATAGCCCAGCAATTGGTGATCGTCCCGGATGACATCTTCATGCACTTCTGTGAACATGCCTGTGAGGTGGTGACTAGGATAAGAATCAACGCTGCGACGGGAACAGTTGATGGTTCGGGACTCTTCAATCAAGAGCAGGTACCCAGTGAAACTTTGTTCTACACCGTGCTCATGGCCGAACAGGAAAAAGGGAGCAAAGACAGCAAACGAACCGCCAAGGACGCCCTGAATGCGCTAAAAGCCAAAGTGGAGGAAACCGACTGCTTGCAAATAGGTGGGGACGCCACCATCGGGCTCGGGTTTTGTTCCGCACATTGCCAGGAGGTGAAGTAATGCAGAACATGGAACAAAAACGGGCGGCACATGCCCTCACATGGTCGAGCAAAATTCAATCGGGTAAAGACGGTGGCGAAGTTGTCAAGAAGATCCCTCCCTTGATTATCACAAATGGTATTTTAGCCACGATGGCCTTTGCCATTGAACCGGGAGGCAAAAATAGTCGCTACAAGAATGAGGGACATTATTCCGTCTTCGACGCTATCGCCGATCATCTCTACACAAACTGCGAATATGGCTTTCTCAAAGGTAGCACAGCCCTGACAGTCGAGCAATTGCTTCGCAAAGCTACAGAGATTGATGCCACAACCCTCCGATCTTTAACGACGGAGGCACTGGCATATATGGCCTATCTGCGTCGGTTCGTTAAGAAGGGGGGAAATGATGGCCAAGCCGATTGATCAAGGGGACCGTCACCCATGGGAAAAAATGCATGCTATTGCCTCGGTGAAGGATTTGGTTGGCAAAGGCGATACGCTGAGTACGCACCTACGCATGACTCGGTTTTCTCCTGTTGGGGGCCGCGTAAAAAAACCTGCCGTTGACTGGTTGTGCGCGGGGCGACAAAAGGCCGCTTCATCGCCACTCATGCAGCAGGCGGGATCGCAGTTGCTCACCATGCGCTTGCGCAGCCGAATGATGGTCAATCACTCCGGTGGAGTCATGGAGAATGCCACCTTGGCCTTACACCCGCATTTTGGAACGCCCTTTATACCTGGCAGTGCAGTCAAAGGCATCGCCAGACATGCCGCATGGTGCGACTGGAAGGAAGCAGATAATGATTACAGGTCGATTTACATGAAATTGATTGCGGATATTTTCGGGTTTCCAACGGGCGAGAAAGGGCTGGATAGGCAACTGAAAGACGCGGGTATAACCAATGCCCAAGCAGGTGCGGTTTCATTTTTGCCTGCTCACTGCGTGGGCACAGCCTCGCTCGAAGCGGATATCGTCAATAGTCATGAGAGCAGGAAACCAATTCCTGTTTTTTTCCCCGCAGTAGCGGCTGACACCGTTTTCACATTCCGCCTCCTGCCACTCAAGAGGAAAACGCATAATGACAAAGAAACTATCATGGACTTTGCGCGCACTTGGCTAGGACGGGGACTGAGAGAACATGGGGCTGGAGCCAAAACACGTGCCGGCTATGGCTGGTTTGAGGAGGCCGAATGATGGAATCCAAAGAATATAATCTCAAACTGTTAACCCCCTGCTTCTGCGCGGGTGCCGATCCACAGGCCCCAGAGATCCGGGCACCATCGATTCGTGGACATCTGCGCAGATGGCATGGGCGAATATACGGACACAACGACGTAAAAGCCGTATGGGGCGGCATCGGCAAAGGCGGCGGTGCCAGCAAAATACAGCTCCGCGTACAAGCATGGCCCGAGGCATCCACTCGCGAAGAAATCTTGCCCCATAAAGGTGGAGGCGGAGGCTACAGGCAGGCTCTCGCATGCGATTTTTCAGTCATACTCGCCGCACGAGACCCCGGCGCACTAGAAAAAGCCGCTGCGGTTGTCGAGATCTGGAGCCTTTTGGGCAGTTTAGGTGCCCGGGCAAACCGAGCAGCAGGTTCGGTCTGGCCCGCAAATAGTGCTCCCGAAAATATCAGCGAACTGCAAGCACGGATACATAAATCGGGGTGGTCCGAGGGAGATATCTATATCTCGGAACGGACAGAAAAAGCGGCCATGTTGCGCCTCATGGCTTCTGACACCTTACAAAAGCCTGATCTTTTCGGCTGCGTGAGGCCTGAGCGAAGGGAGTCCCCCATCAAGATGAAAGTTGTGGAGCTTGATGACGGATTACACTTGATCTTGTTTTCAGAAAACGGGGGATTGATAGCGCGGGCCATTAAGGAGCTAGGCCATGCATCGAAGCCACTTTCCCGCACCCGTTGGCTGCCATTGCTTGGAGGCAAAACGCTATGATGTACCGGATGCTCGGCGATACCTTGTTTCTGTCATTCGATGATCTTTGCACATTCACGTACGGCACTATTGGGCCGATTTTGACATGAATGTACTCATTATATCGCTCGGTAAAGGGAAGAAAGAAAACGATAACCGCTATGTGCAGGCGTGCTATCGGTTTTCAGACGGATATACGCAGGAAACAGCCTTCTTTGGATTTGCCCTGCATCTCCGAGCCGTCCGCTGATACAACCCATACCGCCGGATATCACCAACGGCCACCGCGGACGCCTCGGAGAGGCGTCCCTACCTTGATGCCTGAAAGCCCCCCACCGGAAAGCCCCGCCTTTGCCTGCTTCTTACTATTCAGTGACAGGCAAAGGTGGGGATGATGACGACGTTATATGTTTCAGACATCAAGACTTCGATAAAGCTTTCCTCCCGGCATCTGGATCTTTTCCGGGACAACGAGAAGGCGCAACCCGAATTTCAGCGGCGATTGCCGCTACATTGCATTGACCGCGTTGCCGTGGTCGGGCGCAGCCGTGTCTCGATGCGGGCGGTGCACGAATTCATGCGCCGCGATATTCCGGTAACCATTCTCGAACCCAGCGGCCGCTATGCCGGTGCGTTTCAGCCCCGCCGCGAAGGCGACGCCCTGCTCCGTATCCGTCAGTATCAGCGGCACGAAAGTCTTTGGGCACTGGCTTGTGCCAAAGCCATAATTCAGGAAAAGTTACTGGCCAGTCGCCGGGTACTGCAACGCCTACTGGCTCGTTCCCGTGCGAATGATGCCACCACCCCCGTTGAATCGGCCATGGAACAGATCGCGGCCCAGGCTCGACACGTGCCTACCGTCCAAACGCCAGACCGGTTGCGGGGGATCGAGGGCGTCGGTTCGGCGGCCTACTTTGGTGCCCTTCGGCACGTGTTCCCGGATACGGTGCCCTTCGATGGCCGCAACCGCCGCCCACCCCGCGATCCGGTCAACGCCCTGCTCTCGTGGACCTACAGCCTCATCGCCCTCGAATTCAAAGGGGCCATCGCCGCTGTCGGACTGGATCCCTGTATCGGGGTCTACCACGGTCTCGGCTACAATCGGCCCGCACTGGCACTCGATCTAATGGAGCCGTTCCGCGCTCCGTTATGCGATATGTTTGTGATCCGATTGTTTAACCTGGGCGTGCTCAAGAATAACCACTTTTCAACGGATGAAGAGCAGGGATGCCAACTGGACGCCAATGGACGTAAACTATTCTTTCAACAATTCGAAAAACGCATGACCGATTCGTTCCATCTGCCCGATGAAAAGGAGTCCACCTCCTTCCGCGGTCTCATTCGACGTAGCGTGTCCGCCTATGTCAACGCCCTGCATTGCCAGGAGCCCTTCAACCTAAAAAGAGCAGTTGAAATGCGCTACGCGCCTTCCAACTGCGCTTTGCGTGGGCGCTGTATGGTCATGTCGTCAGTCTCAACAGAGCCTGATTGCCTTCAACGACCGGATCGAGCAC
>PXEC01000064.1 GCA_003566255.1 Candidatus Peregrinibacteria bacterium
ATTCCACGGAAGTCCAACCTCCATGTCCCTCCGCTCACCGGGCAACAGAACTTCATCATCCACGTAAACATGAGTCCCGACGGTCGTTCCGTCAGTCAGATTCTTCAATACAAAAGTAGAGGTAGTCTCCCCTATCTCAAGGTTGCCTATATTTTCTATGAAGTAACCAAATACCAGATCACCATCCACGGTTTCCCACAGATCAAGATCCCCCACATCGATCAAAGTAAAATAATCAATCTCCGGAACCGTAAGCTGAACCCGAAGCCCCACACGCCCGCCAACCCTCATTGCCGCGCCATTACCGGAAAATTCATCGGCTGTAGATTCCTGTATGATCACCGCGCCGTAGTAAGTGCCTCCCACAAGATCATGAGGAACACTGAAGGTTACGTCCACTTCCTTGCGCTGTTTAGGCGCCAGATAAAAAGTGGCCTTTGGAACATCCACCCAGTTTCCCACGTTCTCAGAAACAGCCCCTTCGCTTGCCAGGATAAAAGAACCTGCCTCGGTGTAAAAGCCGTCAACACCATAAACGTCCACGTATTTCCCCGTATCATAAGTGCTTATAAGTTTCACGGTCTCAACAAAAACGTCCCCTCTATCCACAGACCGGATTATCCTCACGGGACTTGAGCTCTCTGATGGCTGGACCAACGCAATTGATAAATATTCCCTTTCAAAAGCGGCGCTATCGGGGATTTTCTCGCTTTTTAACAAAAAATATCCTCCAAGGATAAGCGGTAAGATGAAAAGTGAAGAGGCCGCGATCAGCCCAAGGATTTTTTTGCGTATTTTTGTCTTTGATTTTGTTTTTGTTTTTTGATTTTTGGTCATGAGGCCCCGGATAAAATTTTGATTTATAACATTGTTTTATTATACATCAAAACCCACTCTCTGCAAACCCCTCTGAATTGACTTCAAGATGTTGGAAAAATCTCCCCTGTATGCTAGAATCCGAAACATGAAAGCAGTAGTTTTAGCGGGAGGAGGAGGAACAAGACTCTGGCCTCTATCAACAGAAGAAAAACCGAAACAATTTCAAAAGCTGGTCTCCGACAAAACGATGTTGGAAGAAACCGTTGACCGGCTGAATTTTTTGGACCCGGAAGATATATATCTTGCTATCAATGAAAAACACCTGGATCTGGTGAAAGAACTCTGCCCCTCAATCCCGGAAGAAAACATACTGATTGAGCCGGCTTTAAGAGACACAGCGTCCTGCATTGGGTTCGCGGCGGCAATAATAGAGGAAAGAACTCCCGGAAGCGTTATGTCCGTAATTTACGCCGACCACCTCATAACCAAAAAAGATGAGTTTAAACAAAAATTGCTTTTGGCAAAGGAGATAGCGGACAAAGAAAGCACCGTGAACATAATAGAAGTCGTTGCCAAAACTCCGCACACCGGATACGGATACATCAAACTGGGGGAAGTTTTAAGCGAAGAGAAAATGGTGTTCAAATTGGATTCCTTCAAAGAAAAACCGGACCTTGAAACCGCGGAAAAATTTCTAAAAGAAGGCAATTATCTCTGGAACACCGGCCTTTACGTATGGAAAACAACAACAATCCTTGAAAAATATCAAAAATTCCACCCTGAAACACATGAAAAACTGGTCAGAATGAGCAAAAACCCGCAAGAAATCCCAACCATCTACCCCACTCTTGAAAAAATATCCATAGACTACGCCATAATGGAAAAATTGACCTCGGAAGAAGTAAGGATCATAAAAGCGGATCTGGGCTGGTCGGATATAGGAAACTGGGAAGCGATATGGGAAGAACTGGCCGAATCGGAAACACAAAACATCACAAGAGGTCCGGTTAAATTGTTGGACTGCGAAGGATGCCTTATCTACGCGGATAACAACAAAGAAGTCCGCGCGATCGGACTGAAAGACATGGTCATAATAGACACCCCCGAAGGAACTCTCAAATGCCACAAAAAAGACAGCGTCAGAGTAAAGGACGTTTAAAAATGGGTCAGGTACAAAGGGGACGTGCGCTGCACGTCCCAGTGGGCGCCAGACGCGCTATTTTCGGCTGTGGCTAGCCACGAAAATGGGGTCAGGCACCTTTTTTGCGGCGCCGCGGACACACAGTCCCGGGACCGTCTTTTTCCAAAATGATTCCCTGAAAAGGCTTTTCAAGAAGCAGAGCGAGGCGCGGGTGGGCGCGTGGAGCGCGGGTGGGCGCGTGGGAGCGAGCTGCGTCCTTGTGAATACGCGTACTTGCGAATACGCTCCCTTGCCTCCAAAGCACTTTTGCATTATATTGCCCCAGAAATAATTTTAACAGGATGGACGAAAACAAGGACGAACATAAGGTAGAGATAAAGCCTAAGCCATGGGGACAAGAAATCTGGTTCGCGCATACGGACAAATACGCGGGCAAAATCCTGTGCATTTCAAAAGGACACAGGTTCAGCCTCCAATATCACGAAAAAAAACAAGAGACTCAATACGTATATAAAGGAAAATTGAAGCTGACCCACGGCCCCGATCAAGACAACTTAAAGGAAGAGATATTGAATCCCGGTGACAAAGTAGAAATTCACCCATATACTGTCCATCGATTGGAAGCCCTTGAAGACAGCGAGGTTTTTGAAGTTTCCACACCGGAATTGGATGACGTGGTGAAACTGCAGGACGATTACGGAAGAAGCGGCAAAGGAAACAACGAAGAGGAAGACGCTAGACTGCAAAAAAACACATAACTAATTAATTCTTAAATAACTCAAAAAATCATGAAAAAGTATCTTGGCTGGAAATTATTAACAGTCTTTATTGTAGCGGGATTATTGGGCTTCTTTAACCTACCGGCGGAAACTCAAACAAAAATACTCCCGTTCACTCCCGAATCCATTCAGAGGAGCCAAATCTATCTGGGGTTGGACCTTCGCGGAGGATCTCAACTGGATTACAGAATAGACCTGAGGAGGGTCCCTGAAAGAGACAGGGCCAGTATAGTCGAAGGTGTCCGCGGCGTAATAGAAAGACGCGTGGACAACTTGGGAGTAGCGGAACCTAACATATATATTTCCGAACTGGGAGGAGAGACCCACATAATAGTCGAATTAGCAGAAACGGCGGTACTAAGCCAAGAAGACGTAGACAAGTATCTTCCGGAAGAAAAATTGTTGGAAGACCTGACAATAGAGGAAAGACAGCTGGTGAGTTTGGAAAAAGCAAAAGAAACAGTTGGGAAAACAATACAACTGGAATTCAAAGAGCAAAAACTGGAACCGGATCCGCAAGAAAAAGATACGGTCAGAGAAAAAGCCCAAACCGCTCTGGAAAGAATAAAAGAGGGCGAATCTTTTGACGTTATAGGACAGGAGGAACAACAGGCATTTCCGGGCAGAGTCACCTTCAAAAGATCAGATTATACTTTTGAAAACGATCTTCCCTCAAACGTAAAATCAACTCTGCAAAATTTGAATCCGGGAGAATATCATGAAGAACTCATAGAGATTGAAGGAGACTTCATCATGGATCCGTTAACCGGAGAACCTGTTCAAGACTCAGCCTTCGCGATAATAAAGCTTGAGGACACAAAAGAAAGTGTCAGACACGAAAAAGCGGTAGACACAAGACATATATTGATATCGTGGACGGGACTGGACAGCGCGGACGCGACGGTGACAAGAGACAAAGAAGAAGCATACGAATTGGTAAAAGAAATAAGAGAGAAGATCCTGGAGGGAGAAGATTTCGGAGCACTGGCGGCGGAACACTCCGACGACAAATCAAATAAAGATGAAGGGGGCATTCTTGCACACCCCGTGACAGGCGACGGAACATACGTTTCGGACTTTGAAAAAGCCGCATTGGAACTTGAAGAAAGCGCGGTCAGTGAAATAGTGGAAACCCAATTCGGTTATCACCTTATAAAGGCC
>PXEC01000154.1 GCA_003566255.1 Candidatus Peregrinibacteria bacterium
AAAGGTCCTGTATTTTTGGACATCAGTCACAAAAAAACAAACTATCTAAAAAACCGATTCCCCGAAATTTATAAAACACTAAAAAAATATGGCTTCAATATGGGACAAAACAGAATTCCCGTAACTCCCGCGGCACATTATCAATGTGGAGGAATAGAGACCGACATTAAAGGAAAAACAAACATAAAAAATCTCTTTGCGTTTGGAGAAGTTGCGTGCACCGGCGTCCATGGAGCAAACAGACTGGCATCAAATTCACTTCTGGAAGCACTGGTCTTCAGCGACCAAATAGCAAAAAGTCTGAAAAAAATCCCGGAAGAGACCTTCAAAAAAATCAAAATACCAAAGATAAAGACAAACAAAAAAATTCCCGAAGAATCCAAGGAAGTGAAAAAACTGAAAAAAGAAATTCAAAACGTGATGTGGGAGTACGCGGGAATAGTCAGAAACCACGATGAAATAAATAAAACGGCAATCCCAAAAATGGAAAAGATAAATAAAAAACTGAAGAAGATAAAATCAACAAATCCAGAAACAGCGGAAGCTCAAAACATGGCCTTGACGGGCATCCAAATACTAAAAGCCGCAGGTAAAAGAAAAAGAAGTCTAGGCTGTCACTTTATACAAGCGCACGGCACGAGCGCGCAGTGAAAGCGAAGAATCCGGCTCTGCCAGTTCTGAGCTGAGCGAGCTTACTAAAACCTATGCTTCCTCGGAAGCAGACCCCGGAACGTCACCGCCATCAACGCCGGGATCATCCATTGCATTCTCCCATTCGTCTCCGGATTTCCTCCTCCAACTCAAACACCTCCGTGCCAATCTCCGTACCTTTCAAATCCACGTATGAAAATTTTTCCAAATCCTCTTTGGACCCCAACAAAAAAACCAAGCAACACAACCCAAATTCTTCGCGATCAAATTCGTCGTTGTTCTTTACAAAATCGGCCTCAACCATGTATTTCCTAATACCATCAAGACACTGATTATATCTGTCTTTCATCTCCGAACTAAGTTGGCTGAAAGCCTCTCTCATATTTCTATATTCATCGTCAGTCAAAGCGTCCAACTTAAAGCGCTTGCCCTCAAAAATCATTTCAAACCAAGTTGTATATTTATAGTCATGCCAATCATAATAAGGATCTTCCTTACTTCCCAAGGCACCAATATCCTCTAAAAATTCAAAAAATAAACGTTTAGCATCTTTACGCAATCCCTGAATATCCTCGACCGCTTTTTCAGGAGAATTTGACATATACTTAAAAAGTTATAATCCTAGTAGTGCGGAATAATACCACCAAAAATAAAAAAATCAAGCTGTACTCAATTTTTCCAGCATTTTTTCTTGGTCCGCCTTGGAGAGGACATCTACAATATCCGAAATCTCCCCGTCCATTATTGCCTGTAAATTGCTCCAATTTTGATGAATCCTGTGATCCGTAACCCGGTCCTGTGGGAAATTATAAGTTCGGATTTTCTCACTTCTATCTCCACTCCCTATTTGTGAAGACCTTGCTTCTCCACGCTCCTTTCTCAAACGATCCTCCTCCATATCATAAAGCTTTGTCCGTAAAATAGACATAGCCTTGGTCTTATTCTTGAGTTGAGATTTTTCGTCCTGACAACTTACAACTATCCCCGTGGGAATGTGGGTCAGCCTAACCGCCGAATCGGTTGTATTTACGGACTGCCCTCCCGGTCCACTCGATCTGAAAACATCAACTTTGACATCGGAATCCTTTATTTCCACATCAACTTCCTCCGCCTCCGGCAAAACCGCGACAGAAGCTGTGGAAGTGTGAACTCTTCCTTGGCTTTCAGTAACAGGGATACGCTGGACACGATGGACCCCGCTCTCGTATTTCATCTTCCCATATGCTCCGTCGCCTCTGACAGCAAAAATAATCTCCTTAACGCAACCCGGATTCCCTTCGCTTTTACTAAGCAACTCAACCTTATATCCGCAATTCTCAGCAAAACGAAAATACATCCTTGAAAGATCGGAGGCGAATATCGCCGCCTCATCTCCTCCGGCCCCCGCGCGAATTTCAATTATACAGTCCCTGGAATCATTCGGATCCTTAGGTAAAAGTTCTATTCTGGCTTTCTCATTCAACAATTCCAAAGACTTTTCCGCTTCTTTCAATTCCTCACGGGCCAATTCCAAAATTTCCTCATCGGACTCCTTATCCAAGACATCCTTGGCTTCCTTAATCGATGAGAGAACCCCTCTGTACTGTTCAGCCAAAACAGAGGGTTGCTCCAGCACCTTATATCTGCGGGACAATCTGGTATATTCAGCTTGATCGGCAATAATCTCGGGATCAGACAATTTTTTCTGAATTTCCAAGTATTCGTTTTCTAATTTTTCCAGTTTATCCAACATAACAAATTTTTACCTTGATACTATAAAGACACGTTCTATTCCTGCCAAATCTTTTTCTATTTTCCATTTGTGAGCAAAATTTGTACTCAACTCCTCTTTCATCATTCTTTCCTGCGCAAAGCCAAATTCCCCGATCAGTAGATCAAAAGAAATCCGTTTCTCAACAATCTGTTGAAACATTTTTTTATACAACTCCAATCCGCTCTTTCCTCCAAACAACGCAACATGCGGTTCGTATTTTTCAGAAGACGCGGAAACATAATTGTTCTCAATGGTCCCGATATAAGGCAGATTGGCAACTATGATATCGAATTCCTCCCCCTCCTCAACAACATCAAGCAAATCGCTTTCGGCAAGTTGTATCTTATGCCCCAAGGAAAACTGTTCAACATTGATCTTCGCGACCTCCAAAGCGTTCTCATCCACATCCAAAGCCAAAACCTCGGAAACGCGATCATGTTTTGCCACCGCGACCGCGATATTGCCACTTCCAGTCCCAACATCCAAAACCCGAAAGGACTCCTTATCTTTATTATCTCCCTCAATAAATTCAAAAACCCGTTCAACTATTTGCTCGGTCTCCGGACGAGGCACAAGAGTTCTGTTATCAACAAAAAAATTAAGCCCGTAAAACTCTTTTTCGTTCAAGATATACGCAACCGGCTCTCCATCCTTTATCCTATTAATATATTTAATAAACAGGTCAACAAGCGCGGAATCAACCTCGTCATCACCGTGGGACAACAAATATTCCTTGGTTTCACCCAGAATATTCGCCAGAACAACTTCACTGTCCAAAGCCGGATTTTCACGGTCACCAAGTAGAGCCTTGCCGTTATTTAGCAATTCCTTAACCTGCATCGCAACTTAATAAAATCTATTCCTTTCCCTTTTTGAGCGATAATAATCTCTCATGACAGCAGCCTCTCTTGTATATCTTTTTGTAGGGGGCTTCTGATAATAACGCCCCGCTCTAACCTCCAAAAGTTTGCGGCTTGATTGAACCTTTTTATTGAAACGGGTTATTGCCCTCTCATTAGATTCTTTATCGTTCTTCCATATTGTCACTTTCATTTGTAAATCACCTCCTTTTATTTGTTAAATATCCAAATTTTGAACTTTTTTCGCGTATGCTTGTATGAATTTTCTTCTTGGCATAACCTCCGATCCCATAAGAGTATCAAACACTTGATCAGCCTTCTCCGCGTCATCTATACCGACGCGCAACATGACCCTGTTCTCCGGATTCATTGTAGTTTCCCATAATTGATCTGGATTCATTTCTCCCAGACCTTTATATCTCTGAATCGAATACTTCGCGTCTTTCCCGAAAGATTTTATAATCTCAATCTTTTCCTTTTCTGTAAATGCGTATTGAACTTTTTTACCGCTAACAATTTTATACAAGGGCGGCTGAGCGATGTAAACATATCCATCCTCGATCAATTGCTTGAAATGTCGATAAAACAGTGTAAGAACCAGAG
>PXEC01000110.1 GCA_003566255.1 Candidatus Peregrinibacteria bacterium
AAACAACATATTCACCAATCCTGAATACCCTGAAAACCCAATTCATACAGAATATGAAAATGTTTTTGATTGGACTGAAAGTTACTATCACAGTTTTTTCTTAAATAATTATACAAATATAACCCGTTTAGCGGATTGATTATGCAGCCAGCGCATGTTTGATATGATTAATTGGCTTTCCATTGATTTTATTAATCATTTGAAGTACGGTAACAGCAGCAATCTTGGATATAACTCTAGTTGACAACCCGTTAAAAGACTTTGCGTAATTTCTTTTTATCATCATGTGATCTGTTAATTGAGAAAACATAGTTTACCTTCGGTGCTGCTTCGCGGTCAATTCTCTTTCTTGACTTTCTAAAAATAAAAGGATAGGGCTCAAAGTTTTTTTGATTTTTTCTGTTTGGGACTTTTAAATCTATTCGCGCTTGATTGAATAAGTCAAGTTGATAATCAGAACTTATGTAGCCAGCATCACCTAGTAATGTTGCATTATTTAGCCCACTATGCTTGATATCATTCAAATAATGCAAATCATGTACACTAGCCTTAGACAGATCCATGCTAAAAAACACACCGCTGTAAGAGGTTACCAGATGCAACTTATATCCAACAAAGTATTGTTTAGTCACTGCTGAATATCCTTTGTCTGGAGCTGTTTCGAAGTTTTCTTTACAAACTCTAAGGCGGCTTTCTCTTGCATTTTTACAAATAGGAACCGGCATAGAATCAACGATAAATACACTTTCACCAGCTATAAGCTCTGAACTTATACGTTGATTTAGCAACTGGATGTAAGCTGCAAGAGACTTTCTTCTCAAATTGTAACGTGTAAGGTGAATTAGGTTTGGAAATTCTTTTTTGTAATCGCTTGAAAGTTTACTCCAAAAAAAGTTTTCACTATCAATTCCTAGTGACTCCTGGCATAAAGAAAGTGAAATTATCTCACAATCAGACATTTTAGGCATGTTTCGATAATGCTTAACATTTCCGTCTGAGTTTAGCTCCGGTAAATACTTCTTGGTGAAACCAAAAAATTTGTCGAAATTTGCTTTTAAGTCATGCATAAATTGGGGTTTTGTGGTAATTACACCAATATACTGTAAAACAGTATTATGCATGACTTTTTTGTAGTTAAATATCAACAATTTTTTCAACATTTTAATCCGCTAAACGGGTTATAATAATTTAAATGCACACATCAATATTTCAAAAATATCTAAAATCCTAACAATGGCAAAACCGTGAAAAAAAACATCTTTATAACTTTTCTGCTTTTCCTCTCATTGGAAGCATACACACAAAAGCAATTTTCAGTAAAGCCCTATTCTCTTGAATTGAGTGCGTTCTATTCCCTCACCTCTTCCGGAATAGGAATAGGACAAAATGAAATCAATCAATTTCTTTACGGTGAAAAAATGAATAATGGGCACGGTTTCGGTTTGTCCTTCTTATACAGTTACTACTTCAAAAAGATGGTGATTTCAGCTGGACTTGACCTTTCTCAAACCACATTTTTTAATTCAGAACTATCGGAGACAACTTTTCATCCGGAGTATGGGTTTATATTAACGGCTGTTCAGAGAACACATATATCACTTTTGTACGCCAGCCCTAAAATTCAAATCGGACTTAATCAAGTTATAAAAAGTCGCAACAGGAGCGCAAAATACTTGATCCGCGAAGCAGTAGGAATCGTTTTCCCTCTCAATGCACATCATTCTAAACGATTCACAAACATTAATAACAATGAACAATCTAATGATTCAGAATGGTTTTCAGGAGATGACAACTGGATATTAGGGCTTGGTTATAACGCGGGATTTAATATCAATAGAAATACCAGACAAAACAATGTAATCAAAGGATATGGAGTTGGATTCAATTTGAATTATTTTCCTCATACAAAGGAAAGTGATAATGAATTTATGGCGATAACCTCATTGAGCATCATGTTGTGAAAAATATAAATGTGTAGAAGAGCATCCTAATAAAATCGCAATGCCAAAACAGCTATATTAAATGGGGTTTCATGGCTTATTGTACTGGGCTCGCGCAGGAGCACGGGAGCAGGGAGGAAGTTTGGGTTGGGGGATTGGGAGTGAGGGAATACGTTAAGGCGTTGAGTCAATCTTTAACCCATGGCCAATAACAATTCGAATGCCACACGCATAGGTTATGGGTTTTGAATTATGGGTTATGAGTTGGGGACGGAGCCAGGGCATGAAACGATTAATGAAGGTATTTGCGACGGGTCATTAAGAAACTCTGAAGGGGTGGTATGTTTATAGAAAAAATCGGTTCAAACACCTCACCCAAAACCCTGTAGGGGTGACATTATTATGGAATTCCGCTGTTGAGGGGTTGAGATGTTTAGTCGTTGACGCGCTAGAGGAACTGAGGGATTCGTGGAAATTCGTGTCATTCGTGGCTAATCATTTTGCTAAGCAAAACCAATAGACGATTTCAACCTATATGTAGAAAAAGGGATAAGAACTGAAAAAATACGCGTTGACATTGCCTCAGAAAACGGCTGGGCAGACTACGTATTCGAAGAAGACTACGTCCTCATCCCCATCGATGAGTTAGAAGCCTTTATCAAGGAAAACAAGCATCTCCCCGGCGTACCTTCTGCTGCTGATGTTGTAGAAGAAGGTGTTGACTTAGGAGAAATGAACGCCATTTTGCTGCGTCATATAGAGGAGTTAACTTTACGCGTTATTGATATGCAAAAAGAACTTGAAAGAGTTAAACAAGAACGCTAATAATTTCTTATTATGCTGCTACGAACGCTGACATTTATTTTAACAATTCTGTTACTTACATTTTCGGTTTCCTCCTGCCGGAAATGCGATGACCCTTGTAATAAAGAGTGTGATAATTATGATCCGTGTTGTAATGCAGGTCAAACCAACGCAAGCTTTAAGATCTATGAAAATCTTATGTGGCCAGGTTCGGATTATACGAGCTTAAAAATTGAAAATACTCAATTTGCTTCAGATACAATCGTAGGTAATAACGCCGTTACTTTTAGAGCTGATTACGACGCAGAATACTATCAATGGAAAGTTGGAAGTGACCCTAGAGAATGGAACACTAAAGAGTTTAATTTAAGTTTTGGTACTATTTCTTTTTACACTCCAATAACTGTCACACTTAAAGTTTTTAATCCTTCTGATAAATTGTGCAATCCAGAGGCACAAGATACGGCAACATTTACTCGAACATTAGTTACTGTCCCCAGAGACAGCTCATTAATATTCGGGAAATTTGAGGGATATATTCTAGCCAAACCATATGAAACTTCATTCTTTGAATTTATAAAAGGCTTTGATGATAATGATCCATTTACATTTAGACCGGATACATTGAGAACCATACTGCTTGATTGTGAACTTGTTTTGGGTAGCTCTTATCCAAGATTAGGTTACAGAAATTACTATTATTGGACTCCACATACTGATAACTGTTGCTATTCAATGACATCCTATGGGGAACTGAGTGGGGAAAACATAATAATAAAGTATGTTCATTTTGATCATAAGGATTCCCCCGAAAGACCCTGCTTTTATGATATCAACACGGAGATACACGGAGTATTTAAAGGCAAAAGAGTTTTTTAATAAATTTCAATTATCATGAAGAAATTCTGTTTTATTTTTTTGATTCTTAAATTCTGTTTTTTTAACATATACGGACAAGAATGCAATAAAAACAACATATTCACCAATCCTGAATACCCTGAAAACCCAATTCATACAGAATATGAAAATGTTTTTGATTGGACTGAAAGTTACTATCACAGTTTTTTCTTAAATAATTATACAAATATA
>PXEC01000005.1 GCA_003566255.1 Candidatus Peregrinibacteria bacterium
GCTATAATCGGGGGGAGCATTTTGGTTCTGGGAGGTTTGTTTTTGAAAAAGGCCCGTGTATCCGATAATCTTGAGGAAGAAGGCGTTGTTCAACCTCTCATAAAGATCGAAGACAGGGAGCCTCATCGCATAGAGAATAGAAGCGTCGAAGATAGTCCTAAAAAAGAAGTTACGGTTGGCGACGCTGTGGAAGCTCATAAATATAGGGAGAATTTGGGTACGAAATCATGGGATCACGCACAGGAATCCTTTGAGAATTATCGTAAATCTTCCGAAGAATCTAAAACAGACGATATCCGATGATCAAGAAAGACGAATTGGGAGGGGAAATAATTTTCTATTGCAAAGATTGCGAGGAGATTGTGGAAACATCACGCATCGGCGAAAAGCATGTTTATAAGTGCAGAAAATGTGGAACGAAGAATGTTGCCTTCGGCACTAAACGAAGCATTTATGGTTTTTTTAGGTTAGATGAAAAGGAGGTGAAAAATTCCAAAAAATCCTCTTAAAAAAATTTTAGTTTTTTTTAACAGAAATTTAATGACTCTGTGATATAGGTCTTATGTCACTCGGTTTCGAGGGGACAAAAAAAAGTATTGACGGTGAGTGTTTACTCACCTATACTGTGATCAAAATATTTTTTAATCTCATTCATTATGAACACACAAAATGAAAAAGAGAAGGCCGTGGATCTAGCGCTCGCGCAAATAGAGAAAAATCACGGCAAGGGAGCCGTTATGAAAATGGGGGAAGCGGGCAAGGTGCCGATAGAAACTATTTCAACCGGTTCTATCTCCTTGGACGTTGCCCTGGGCGGGGGAATCCCGAGAGGACGCGTGGTTGAAATTTACGGTCCGGAATCTTCCGGTAAAACAACTCTGAGCCTGCATGTCTTGGCTGAAGCTCAGAAAAAGGGAGGAACCGTCGCTTTTCTTGATGCCGAACACGCGCTTGATCCCGAATATGCAAGGCGTATAGGAGTTGACGTTGATAGCCTTATCCTTTCTCAACCGGATAGCGGTGAACAGGCGTTGGAGATACTGGAGACTCTTGTCCGAAGCAATGGATTTGACGTTATTATTGTTGATTCCGTTGCGGCGTTAACACCAAGAGCGGAAATAGACGGCGATATGGGAGACTCACACATGGGGCTTCAGGCAAGACTGATGAGCCAAGCTCTTAGAAAACTCACCGCCATTGTTTCAAGGACCAGAACCACTGTCATATTTTTGAATCAGTTGCGGATGAAAATAGGCATTATGTTTGGAAATCCGGAAACGACCACGGGGGGACAAGCTCTTAAGTTTTATTCGTCTGTAAGGATGGATATCCGAACAATCGGGAAGATTGAAGATCCCGGAAATGTCGAAAAGGAGTTGGTTGGAAACAGAGTGCGCGTAAAAGTGGTAAAAAATAAAATTGCTCCTCCTTTTAAGACCGCCGAGTTTGATATTATGTACAATAAGGGAATTTCCTTTGAAGGCGATTTGCTTGACCTCGCCACAAAATACAATATCGCCAGAAAAGCAGGAGCCTTTTACAGCTATGGTGACAATAAATTGGGGCAGGGAAGAGAAAATTCTAAAAATTTCCTCGTGGAAAATGATAAAATTTTGCGATCGTTGGAAAAGGATGTGAAAGCTCTGCTCTTCGGCTCTCAAAAGGACGTTGAAAACTTTGTAAAAAAAGAAGGAGCTAAGAAAACTTAATCCGATGGGAAGTGAATATGAAAAACTGTTGGCTTATTCTTTCCGCTTACTTGCCAAGAAACGCTACACGACATCTGAGATCAGTCAAAAAATGTCGCGTTTCTTGAGTAAGAAAGCTATTGCTGATGAAACCCTTGTTTTCAAGGTTTTGAAGCGACTTGATGAGTTAAACTATTTGGACGACGCGCAATACGCGAAAGATTATTGCTCGGGGAGGGCGAACTTGAGGCCCAGCGGAAAAGCTTTGATCAAGCGCGAACTCAAAATGAAAGGCATTTCATCTGAAATAATAGATGAAGTTCTGGATGGGGCCGGATTCGATGAGTTTGAATTGGCAAAAGAGGCTTTTTTGAGAAAATCGAGGCAATGGAGAAATGTCGACCCAAAAAAACTCAGAGAAAAAGCGTTCCGATTTTTGGCTTCACGCGGATTTTCTCCTGATACTATTTACAAAGTGGTGAATACTCAGTATGATGACCTCACTTGAGTAGAGTCTTCTATTATGAGGACTTTGCTTTTTATCTGTTAATTTTAACAATATGCAATCACAATTTTTGGCCGCGGTTAATCAGTTATGCGATGAAAAAAACATCCCCAAGGACAAAGTCATGGAGACTATCCAAACTGCATTGCGGGCCGCTTACAAAAAAGACTATGGGACAAAGGATCAGGAGGTTGACGTTGAATTGGATGAAAATTCCGGTCTTGCAACTGTTTATCTTCTAAAAACGGTCGTGAAAAAAGTTGAGAACGAGGATTTGGAGATTTCTCAGGCGGAAGCAAAAAAATACGATAAAAAGGCAAAACTGGGAGATACGATCAAAATTGATGTCACTCCCATGAATTATGGCCGCATAGCAGCTCAAGCCGCAAAACAAGTAATTATTCAACGCGTGCAGGAAGCTGAGAGGGATGTGATGTATGAGATGTTTAAGGACAGAGAAAATGAACTTATAAACGCAGTCGTTCACAGGGTGGACGGACGAAATATATACCTTAACCTCGATGATAAAATAACAACAAATCTACCTTATGAGCAGCAAATCCCGGGAGAAAAATATTACGCGGGTCAGAGGATAAAACTCTATTTGGACAGAGTTGTAAAAACCACAAAGGGCCCCGAACTTCTGATTTCCAGAACTCATAAAAATCTCGTAAGGAAACTTCTTGAATTGGAAATTCCGGAAATAAAATCCGGCTTGGTAGAGGTCAAATCAATAGCGAGGGATCCGGGGGTAAGATGTAAGGTCGCGGTTTCCTCAAGTGATGAAAAAATTGACCCGATCGGATCCTGTGTCGGGCAGAAGGGTGTGCGAGTTCAAAATATAATGGACGAACTGGGTGGCGAGAGAATAGACATTATTCAGTGGTATGAGGACATGGAGGAATACATAAAAACAGCTTTGGCTCCCGCTAAAACAACAGTTATCCAACTTTTTGACAAAGAAAAGCGAGCCAAAGTTTTCGTTCAGCCGGATCAAAGGCCGCTTGCTATAGGAAAACAAGGTCAAAATGTCAGACTTGCTTCGATTCTGACCGGTTGGGAAATCGATATATTGGATATAGGCGAATATGAGGGCGATAAGTCCAAGGCAAAAGCTAAAGAAGAAGAAAAAATTACCGCGGAAACGATAGAGGAACTTGGCATAAGCGAAGATCTTATTGAAAAATTAAGAACCGCAAACTTAACTCTGGTCGAACAGCTGAAAGGGCTAAGCGCGAAAGATCTTTCGGAGGTAGAGGGAATAGATAAAGACGGTGCCAAGGAAATCGCAGACGCGGTCAAGAAGACGAAATAGCTTCGGCCTTTATTTTTAAACGTTTTTTTGGTATAATTTCCGGATAGCATGTATCCGGTTTTATATGGATGATCCAAAAGTCGATGAGAATGTGGAAGAAGCTAAATCCGCCACGGCGGAGGAATCCGAAACTCCAAAAGTTGATTTTGATCGAGGGGTTTCACAAATAAACAGGGAATTCCAGGAAAAATCCACGCGTAAGCGTGCCCATGATAAGGGATTGTCTTATGTGGACATCGGGCGGATGCCGTTAAATCCGGATTTTCTTAAACTTATAGATTATGATACCGCAAAAAACGCACGGATAATCTCCTTCTTCAGGGTCGGCAAAAAAGTGCGTGTCGCGGTGCAGGATGCCGAAAACCCCGAGACAAAAAAGGTAATGGATTCTTTGCGCAATGAGGGTTATGAAATTGATGTAAGTGTTGCCTCCAGTGCCGGAATAGATGACGCTCTTAAATTTTATGGAGAAGCTCAAAAAAAATACAGAAAGATTGAATTGGTAAAGGGCGTCGGAAAGGAATCGATCGAGACCTACGAGAAAGAAATCGCCGCGCTTTCGGAGTTGAGCAAAAAACTTGAGACCATAACTGCCGAGGAGGGACTCAATTTATTGGATGTTACCGCAATGAAAACCGGCGCGTCCGATATCCACTATGAGCCCGAAGAAAAAACTGTCGTTGTCAGGTTTAGAATTGATGGAGTTTTGCACAAAGGTCTTGAAATGAAACATGACATTTACAAAAATATCTCAAAGCAGATCAAATATTCCAGCAAAATGCAGCTTAATGTTAATACTATTCCACAGGACG
This sequence comes from Candidatus Peregrinibacteria bacterium, assembly GCA_003566255.1. GTDB lineage: Bacteria > Patescibacteriota > Gracilibacteria > UBA1369 > LOWO2-01-FULL-3 > SLNK01. Next base: position 4,321 of record PXEC01000005.1, read on the forward strand.
GCAGGTATTCTTTTGTTTTTAATGAAAAAAAGATCGGTGTTCGTGTTTCTTCCATTCCCACGCCTTATGGTGAATCCTTCGTTTGTCGTTTTTTGATTTCCGAGGATGAACCGAAAGGGTTTGATTACTTGGGGTTTCAAGACTCCGCGTTAAAAAAATTGGAGAAAGTCTGCAAAATATCTCACGGAATGGTTTTGGCGACCGGACCCACGGGAAGCGGTAAATCAACGACCCTGTACGCCATAATTAATAAGATGAACACTCCCGAGAACAAAGTAATCACGCTTGAGGACCCCGTTGAATATCCCATATCCGGCGTGACTCAGAGTCAGATAGATGAAAAGCGCGGATATGATTTTGCGAATGGGCTCAGAGCTCTTTTGCGACAGGATCCCGATGTGGCGATGTTGGGGGAAATTCGTGATCTTGAAACAGCTCAAACCGCTGCTCAAGCCGCCCTGACGGGACACGTTGTTTTAAGTACTCTCCATACGAACAGCGCTATAGAAACTATTCCACGTCTTGTGAATATGGGGTTGCCTCCTTTTATGATCGCGCCTTCTTTGGACACCATAATCGCGCAGAGATTGGTCAGGAGGATCTGTTCAAAATGTTCCACGATGGAGGACCTTTCCGAATCAGAAAAGCAGGAGTTCAAAGATGTTATGGATAACCTTGAAAAGATAAACCATAACGCGGTGGTGGAAGTTCCAAAAAAAATTCCACGTGTCAAAGGATGTGACGCTTGCAGTCAGACCGGATATAGTGGAAGAGCCGTCGTTGCCGAGGTTATTACCATCGATGAGGAAATGAAAGCGCTGATCTTGAATGATGCCAGTTTGGTCGATTTGATAGCGGCGGCCAGGAAAGTGGGTCTTATAACTATGAGGGAGGACGGATTTTTGAAAGTCGCGCAGGGGTTGACGACCTTGGAAGAAGTTTACAGGGTTACCAATGTCTCCGGTAGTTAATGAAAAACATCCCCTAATTTGTATAGCCCGTTTTTTTGGCGTATCAGCCCGTTTATTTCCAAAAAAGATAGAGCCGCGAGCGCCTGTTGAGTAGTCAATTTGCTTTCCTCCACAATTTTTTCCAAATTTTTGCCTCTGCGGGACCCGATTGTCTCTATAAGGAGGCGCTCTTCAGAATTGAGCTTACATTGTTTCAGGATTGCACTCCTTATGGTCGCACCGCTTTTTGCGTTGCCGTCGTGGCTGTCTTTGAAGGGAAGCGATTGTTTTTTAATTGTTTCAATTATTTCCCCTCCCTTGCTTATCGGATACGCCGCTCCATTTCTTAGAAGCTTCAAGACTCCCTTACTCCCTCTTCTATCGATGTCTCCCGGCACCACAAAAATATCTCTTCCCTGCTCAAGAGCGAAGTCGGCTGTTATGAGGGCGCCGGACTTGTCCGGCGCCTCAGTCACCAAGGTTGCTAAAGAGAGCCCGCTGATTATCCGATTTCTCTGAGGAAAATTCATTTTTAGCGGTGGATCGTCGTGTGAATACTCCGAGATCAACAGCCCTTTTTTCTCAATTTCTTCAGCCAGTTTGACGTTTTCCGATGGATATACACGGTTTAGCCCGCTCCCTAAAACCGCTATTGTTTTCAATCCGTTTTTCAGAGCGGATTTGTGCGCTATTGTGTCTATCCCCCTTGCAAGCCCGGAGACTATCGCAATATCCAGAATGGCAAGTTCGCTGATTATTTTTTCCGTCACATACTCACCGTAGTCGCTGAAAAACCGTGTCCCCACGATGCTTATACAGCTCTTGCCAAGAACCGAGGTGTCCCCTTTGCAAAACAATTTTTCCGGCGGGTCATATATTTCCTTCAGCAAACTCGGATACAGAGAATCTTTAATATCAATATCGATCATGCTTCCCTTCTAGCACATCGGTTTAAAATTTTTCTAAATTCTTTCTAAAATTTTTTTATGCCGGGGCCGCGTCCACAAGCCTTACCAGAATCTTTTTCAATTCCTTGTGCTCGTCTCTATACTGTTTTTGTATAAGTTCTCTCTGGCATCTGAGTATCATGGATTCCGCTTCTTGAGGTTTATACGCGTTTTGCATCGGGATTACGGGATCTCCACTCCCCATCTTACTTACGTATATATCTCCATAATTGAATATGGTTCTCATAAAGCCCCTTATGTCGTAGCTGACTCCTCCAATAACCTGATATTCAATCCTTGTACTTCTCACTCTGAAAAATAGAGTGCTGCTGATACATACTACCCCCAGATCCGTTATTATCCACGCTCTACCGTACCAATTCATAGATTCAATCAATGTTCTCCAAAGGCCCCAAAGTAACAAAACGCCGGCAACCGGAGCTGTTATCGGGAAAGATATAATTAAAAGTAGTGGAAATACTATGAAAAGCGCGATATTTTTTGCAAGCTTCCCACCCAGAATGGCCGGATGTTGGCGAAGGATGTATTTTATTTTCTCGCCTTTTTCCAAATATTCCTTGAAAATCTTTCCTCTTATTTTAGTAAAGTACCTTGGCATCGTGTCATGATACCATTTTTCCTCCCCTTTAGTCAATCCGCTGGAGCTAAAATCGGTGTTTTTTAGAACTGCAGAGTCCCGATCTTTATTTCCGGAGTTTTTGTTACCTCCCCTATAATTGACGCGTTTATTTTTTTCGTTTCGCAGATTTTCAAGATTTTTTCCGATTCATTTTCATCAGCTATAAGAATCATGGCAACTCCCATGTTCCACACTTTGTAGGCTTCCTCCGGCGTTACGTCTCCCAATGCCATGAGTTTGACAAAAATCTCCGGGACATTTGGAGGATTGTTCAAATCCGCGCCGAGATTGTTTCTTTTAAGGACTCTTTTTATGTTCCCGGGGATCCCTCCTCCCGTTATATGTACTATTCCTTTTATCTCAACAACTCCTTTTTGCTTATATCTTCCGTGCATTCCCAATAAAAGATCGCTGTAGATTATGGAAGGCGTCAAAAGCGCCTCTCCCCAGGTCATATTGTTGTTGTACTTTTCGCCTGCCCAATCGGGGCCATATTCCTCTTTCAAAATATGGCGCGCCAATGAAAAACCGTTTGACCTCAATCCGGCCGACGGAAGTCCGATTATTTTGTCCCCGCCCCTGATTTTTTCACCGTTTATTAGCTTTGATTTTTCCAAAATACCTATCGCGGTGGCGTTCCAAATGTATCCATTCACCATATTGCCGAGTTCCGCTATTTCACCACCCGGAATCACGATTTTCTGCTCCAGAGCTGCTTTTTCCAGCCCTGACATCAGGCCAGCAATCTTCTTTTCGTCAAGTTTGTCGACATCCAGGGTGTTCGTTATCGAAATTGTTTCGGCGCCCATGCAAATTGCGTCGTCCGCGACCATCGCCACCAAATCGTATCCAAGCGTATCGTACTTCCCAACCAGCTCTCCAACATCGATTTTGCTTCCAACTCCATCGTCGTTCTGCACTAAATAGTAATCTCCCATGTCCAAAGCTCCGGAGAATCCTCCCTCGTCCAACAGAGGCATCCCAATCATACCTTCCCTTGAGACAAAAGTGTTTTTTGCCGCGTTGTAGGCAATAGCGGAACATTTATCTCCCAGTTCTATATCCACCCCTGATTCTTTGTATGTTGCCATTTCCTTTAATTATATTCGATCAGTTGTATCCGGAATTCTCTTTGTCGCTGATGACCTTTCCGCTCTCAAGCTTTATAACCCTCTTCTTTAACTTATCCACCACTCCTCTGTTGTGCGTTGCCAATATCACCGTTGTTCCGCTTTGATTGATCTTTCGAAAAAGCCTGACCAACGAATCCGTGCTTTCGTAGTCCAAATTCCCTGTTGGTTCGTCCGCGAATAGAAGCTCCGGTGCGTGAACAAGAGCCCTCGCGATGGCTGTCTTCTGCTGCTCCCCTCCGGAGAGTTGTCGTGGAAAATTATTTCTTAAATCCTCTAATCCGGCTATTTTAAGCACAGAAACGGTTCTCTTTTTTATAAAATCTTTTTCATATCCCGCAACTTCCAGCGCAAAGGCCACGTTTTCAAACACAGTTTTTTTCGGCAACAGTTTGTAATCCTGAAATACTATTCCCACACGTCTTCTATAATCCTGTATTTTATTGCGATTCAGCGAGCTAACCTCATAGTCGTCAACCGTGATTTCCCCCTTATCCACATCTGTCGCTCCTATCAGCGCGTGGATCAGCGTTGTCTTTCCCGCGCCTGACTCCCCCACCAGTGAAACAAACTCACCTCCCTGCACCTTGAAAGAAACATCATCAAGAACTTTCTTTGTTCCGTATTTTTTTGTAACTCCGTTCAGAACTATCATGTTTCGATTATAACAACTAACGATGGTATTTGTCATGGATTTCTTTCAATTTCTTATCCGTGACGTGGGTGTATATTTGTGTTGTTGTGATTGAACTGTGCCCCAACAACTCCTGGACCGACCTTATGTCCGCGCCGTTTATGAGAAGCTCCGTGGCATAGCTGTGCCGTAAAGTGTGCGGCGTAACTTTTTTTATTATTCCGGCCTTGAGAGCGTACTTTCTCACCAGATTTTCTATGCTGACCGTGGTAAGACGCCTTTTTTCATCGTCCAGAATCTCCTTTTTTATATTGTTTATGAATAGCGGCTTCAGATTGTCCTTTCGGTTTTTAAGATATTCATCTATGGCTTTTGCCGCTTTTTCAGACAGAAAGACTATGCGCGGCTTGTTCCCCTTCCCCACAACTCTGAATTCTCTCCTTTTAAGATCTACCCTGTCCCTGTTAAGCGCCGCCAACTCGCTTACTCTCAACCCCGTCGAGTACAGTGTTTCAAGAATCGCGGAGTCTCTGCTTCCGTTCTTGGCAGTTTTTCTTACTTCCCCGAAAATGCGGTCTATTTCTTCCCGAGACAACACCTCGACCGTCCTTTTTGGAATTTTTGCCAGTTCTATTTTTTCCGGCGCCAAGGTCTTTACATCGTTTTTTATCAAATATTTGAGAAAAGCACGAAGCGCGATTATGTGATAATTCTGAGTCTTCACTCCGAGAGCTCGTCCTTTTTCGTCCTTGTATCGATTCAGATAAACCCGATAATCTCTTATGGTTTTCAGATTTATTTCGGAGGGAGGAATGTCTTTGCCCGTAAACTCGAGGAATCTTTTTAAGTAGTGATTGTAGTTCTCGATAGTTTTCGCGGACTTGTTTTGCCCCACTTCACAGTGCTGAAGAAATTCGTCTATGTAAGCTTTTATTCTCATGACAAAGCAATATTCGCAAGAAACATTGTTCTTCGCAAGAGCAGGATGTGTTTTTTCTATCTTTCCACGGACTCTACGGCACTGCGGAGTTTTTTGCAGAAATTTTTGCTGACTGTCTCTTTTCGTTTCTTTTCCGGATCGTCCTCTGAGATCTTTTTGATACATTCATCCTCAATTTCTCTTAATTGAAGGGAAAATTCTATTGCTCCTTCGGAATCTTTCCCCGGTCTCTCCAAAATTATTTGATTAGCCTTCGCCGCAAATCCCCTCTTTTCGATTTCGGGCATTATCACTTCATCCATCACTTTTTTTACGAACTTTGCCGTTTCCGACAAATTGCTTTTTTGTTTGTTTTTCTTTTCAGGCATGTTTTTGTCTTATTTGTCCGTTTAGTATATCATATTGTCTGTTTATTTTCAAATTATGAATTTTATTGATCTGGAGAAAAAGGAAGAATTGACGCTTGCTCCTTATGCCTTAAAGAGTTCAATGAGCGCCGGGCGCAAGTTTAGGGAAGACCTGACCGGAAGCAGACTCTGCTTTCAAAAAGACAAAGACAGAATAATCCACTGTAAAGCATTCAGAAGGCTTGACCAGAAAACGCAAGTTTTTGTGTCGGGAGCGGGAGATCATTACCGCACGCGGCTGACGCATACTCTTGAGGTGGCTCAAATAGCGAGGGATATCGCCAGGCGGCTCGGTCTGAACGAAGACCTTTGTGAAGCGATTGCTTTGGCGCACGACTTGGGGCACCCCCCTTTCGGACATGCCGGTGAGGAAGCGTTGGACGAGGTGATGCGTGAGTTCGGTGATCATTTTGAGCATAATGAACAAAGCAGAAGAGTCGTTGAAGTTTTGGAAAAAGCGTATCCGGATTTCAACGGTCTTAACCTGACATTTGAAGTTTTGGAAGGATTGATAAAGCATCAAACGGCTTGGGATCAAGCACAAAAGACTTTCAGTTCCTCGTCGCATCTGGAGGCTCAGGTTGTGAATATCGCGGATGAAATAGCTTATACAAATCATGACATGGACGACGGCTTGCGATCCGGTATCATAAAAATTTCGCAATTGAGAAAATTCGATCTGTGGAAGAACGCGGAAAATGAAGTGGAAAAACGCTATGGCAAAGATCTTGATGAAAATATCCTGATTTCCAGAGTTATAAGTTCAATCATATCGTCCATGATTGATGATTTATGCGAAAACACATGTTCCAATATCAAAATTTTGGGGATCAATTCCCCGGATGACGTCAGGAAGGCCGATAAAGATATTGCGGAATTCAGCAACGAAATAAAAAAACCTTTGTCCAAGATGCGTATGTTTTTGTATGAAAATTTTTATCTTAATCCTTTGGTCGCGGCTTTTACTTCCGAAGGACGAAAAATGATAAAAAGCCTTTTCCATTATTATGTTGAAAATTTTGATGACTTCCCCAAGAAAGAATTTTTGGAGGAAGGTGAAGATGTTGTTATCGCCATAAAAGACTACATTGCGGGAATGACGGACGGATTTTTGACAAAAGAATTCGAAAAATATTCCAAATAGTCTATAATTCCTCCGTATGATCTGTTCAAAATGTCAAAATAACGATACCAGGGTCCTTGATTCCAGGGAGACCGACGGTCATAAAGCGGTCCGCAGACGCCGTGAATGTCAGGCCTGCAAGCATCGCTTCACCACTTTTGAGCGCATTGAAAACGTTAAGTTTTTGATTGTAAAAAAAGACGGAAGCAGGGAGGTATATGACAGGGAAAAAGTTGAAAACGGAATCTGGAAAGCCTGCCAGAAGAGGAAAGTCACACATGATCAAGTGCATAAACTGATTCTGGAGCTGGAAGAGAAATGGACAAACCTCGGAAAGGAGATCCCAAGCAAGATGATAGGAGAAGGAATTATGGATGCTTTGAGGGAATTAGATGATGTTGCATATATCCGTTTTGCTTCCGTATATCGTCAATTTAAGGATCTGGACACCTTCAAGAAAGAACTCCAAAAGCTGGACAAGAGTGTATAAAAATCTACCTCTTGACAGACTTGATATGTTAGTTTATAGTGCGCTTTGCTTTGTTTAGTTTCCTTCAGTTAATAGATTTTAAAATGCCAAACACAGAAAATCGCGATCCGGGGCTTGAAAGGGATCAAGAAAATATTGAAGAAGCGCTTATATACCATGAAAAGCTTTTGGTAATAAGGGGCATAATCAAAAGGATGGATGATATGGAAATCGCGCATGATTATATTGTTGATTCTCCCGTGTATGTTGAACTTCGCTATAAAATCTTAGCTCTTGAAGACGGCAATTATGATTATCCCGTCCTTAGAGATCTTTATTGCTCTCTTGTTTGTTTTTTGAGAGATTTGCCATCAAGACAGTCTTCAACTCCCGATGTTCCTTCAAACGGTCTAAGAGTTGTCAAACCGGGAGAAGTCCGTCCGCCGGTTGACTATTTTTTCCCCACTTTCAGTGCTCATCTTGAAGACGTGAAAGATTCTTTCATGTCCAATGGTCCGGAACATTCAATCAGGCGTCAGGTCATGTCAGCCGCTTTGGCTATTTTAATGGGAGAAACAAATTGCGGACCGGACAAAGTCTGGCCAAATTCGGAAAGAAAGCTGGGATATGAAGAAATGGTTAGAGAAAAAATCGGAGATATTTTGGCGGAAACAAAGCTCAGCATTCATTTGGAGATTTTTCCTTACCCGGAAGATAAAACCAATCTCATATGTAAATCTTCAAAATTGGACGATGCAAGATTACAAATTGTAAAAACGGATAAGTCCTCAACCGATTTGGAAAGTGAAACGGCCCGTGTCCTTTTGGAAGTCCGAAGGCTTGTGAGGCTTGAGCAGGACGGGAAAAAATTTTTCCCATATCATGACGAATTCTTGATTCAAAAGCTTAGAAACCAAGATCCGGGAAAACTTATTTTTGAAGAAGACTGGAGAGCCATTGCCGGTGATCCTGACACAAGGCGTACTCTAGCGGCGCGCGTGCTTCCTGTCCCCCTGCCCGAAATTTCGAAATCTTGATTTTTCATGGATGTGAATTTCCCGTCCGGCGTTTGACTTCACTCGTTCGGGTGCTACAATTGCCTTGTTTGTTATTATATTTTTAAAAAGTATTCCCATGAAAACACGAAAATTATTTACTTTTTTGTCCGTTGCTCTTGCCGTTTCCGTATTTTTTGCCGGATGCGGTACAGCCGAGGACGTTGAACAAAGGGATGTGTATTTTGAAGGTGCCGTTATCTTGACTATGGAAGTGGAGGGAGACGGGACCGTTACTCCTCTTGAGGGAGAGAATTATTATGAAGAAAATGAATCGGCAATTTTAACCGCTTTGCCTGCTGAAGGATGGATGTTCAAGGAGTGGGTCGGCGATGTTCTTGAGCATGACGAAGAACAAACAACGATTTTTATGGATGAGGATAAGACAGTTAAGGCGGTTTTTGTTGAAGAACCCCTCGCTTTTGATGATGAGATAATAATTAATGGGAATGGAAGAAGCGTTAGAGGTCAGGTGGTCATGGAGGGAGAAGGAGTCACAAGTGAAGTTGATGTCTGGAATTGCTCCGGATTCGAGGGAGAGTGGCATTGGGAACATAGATTAAATTTGCACGGATTCGGCTCAGCTGAAGGGAAAACGACTTTTGTTATGCCTCCTCGTCCTGAGGATGAAGATGAAGAATGGAGTTCTCATCCCATAAACGCGGAATTTGGGGGGACTCTTGCCACAGTCGACGAGTACAGTGTAACCATAAATGTTGTTTATAAGGACAATATCGCGGTGCTCACAGAGTGGACTCCGGACAGTATGCTTATGACATGGGAAGGCGTTCACACAGTTACAGCAACCATTCCCCAGATGGGTGTAGTCTTTCAAGAAACGATGGACAGTTCTTCGGAAGTGCCCCTCCTGGTAAAATATGCTGATCACCCGGCGTGCGATTAAACATCAAGCTTGATTGACTTTTGACTGCTTTTGTCTTATAATGGGTTGATGTCTAGATTAAAACCCATATTATTTTTGTTTCGTTTCTCATGCTTGTTTCTTGTTGCTATTGCTTTCTTCTGTTCTTTTTCCTCTAGTTCCTTTGCAAACAACGCCATACCAAGAAACGATAATAGGACTGATTGCAGTTACAGCATGCCGGAAACCCCTCATTATAGCGCTCACTTTTTGACCGTCAGGAGGCAGTTGCGTGTTGAGCCGGGGAGTGTTTTTCAAGTTAAGGTCTTTATGAAAAATACTGGAAATATGCCTTGGTTTTCAGGTGAAAGCGATTGCGCGGAGCCGGGGGTATATATCGGGACGGAGAGGGAGAGGGACAGGTCTAGCGATCTTTACGCTGAAGGTCTTGAAGGATGGCGGGGGGGAAACAGGATTATGATGGATCAGCATAGGGTGGATCCCGGTGATGTCGCTTCTTTCACTTTTGAGGCGGCCACTCCGGTGCGCAATGTTCTTTTTAAAGAATTTTTTGCACCGGTTGTCAGTGGCGTGCGGTGGATAGATGAAGCCGGGTTTCACTTTGACCTTATTGTCGGACATGGAGGAACCAGCGCGAAGGACGCAATTCTGAAATTTGAATATGCCAACAGAAGCGGGCCGGTGGACTACATAGACTTGAACGCGAAGAAACTTGTTCGCTTGAATCTTTCCGAGAGGATAGTGTATTTGGAGTTGGGTGGCGAGATTCTAAGAGCTTTTCCGGTGAGCCCCGGAAAACCCAGCACGCCGACTCCCGTTGGGACAACACGAATAACTTTGAAACAGGAGGTACGCATAGCTCACGCTCCTCCCCATTTTATAATGCCCAAGTTTATGTGGTTCAGGGACGGGGGATATGGATTCCACGCTTTGCCCAGTACGGGAAGTGCGGCTTTAAGAGCGGAAATCCGCAGACGTCTGGCCGCGGGGGAAGAAGTTCCGACTTCTTTGTACTATGGAGATGCCTTTTGGCGGGAAGCGCGGGAAAATATCGGGAGAGCCGTAAGCCACGGATGCGTGAGGCTTTTCCCGGAGGACGCGGATTGGATGTACGACTTTGTGGAATTGGGAACAAAAGTGGTTGTTGAGAGGTAGGTTGTTGGCTATAATGCAGGCCACCTAAAACCTACGAATGAGCAATATTTTGTCCAAATTAAACGACAGGCAGATAGAGGCCGTGACTCATTTTAGCGGACCTTTACTTGTTATAGCGGGCGCGGGTAGCGGAAAGACGCGAGCCCTTACTAACAGGATCGCTTGGTTGATAGAGGAGAAGAAGGTGAGTCCTTGGAATATTTTGGCGGTGACTTTTACCAACAAAGCCGCTAACGAAATGAAGGAAAGAGTCTTGAAACTTATTTCCGCGGATGATGAAAAAAATTCACCAACAATAGGCACTTTCCATTCTGTTTGCGTGAGGATATTGAGGAAGGAGATTCATAACCTTGACTATGAAAACGCGTTTGTCATATATGATGCCGCGGATCAACAGATCCTGATGAAGAGGATTATGGCGGATATGGCTTTGGACCCCAAAAAAATCAATCCCAAGGCTATTTTGGCTCATATCTCCAACGCCAAAAGCCAACTTTTGGGTCCGGACGATTATCGGGGGTACGCGCATGATTATTTTTCGGAAAAGGTCGCGGACATATATCCCGTCTATCAAAAATTCCTGAAGCAGAACAACGCTTTGGATTTCGATGACATCATCATGAAAACCGTTGAGATCTTTAAAAAATTTCCGGAAATATTGGACAAATATCAGGAAAAATTTAAATTTATATCTGTTGACGAATATCAAGATACAAACAGAGCGCAATATGTTCTTATAAAAGCTTTGGCTGAGAAATATCGGAATATATGCGTGATAGGGGACGCGGATCAGAGCATATACAGTTGGAGGGGCGCGACTATTCAGAATATTCTTGATTTTGAAAAAGATTATCCGGAAGTAAAAGTCGTTTCTCTGGAGCAAAATTACAGATCCACGCAGGTCATTCTTGAGGGCGCGAATTCGGTGATAACGAAAAACCGTCAGCGTATAGACAAAAATTTATGGACATCCCGTAACGGAGGGGAAAAAATACGGCATTGGCTTGCCGACAACGAAAGGCATGAGGGAGAACTTATCGCGCGGGAAATTGAAAAAGATCTGATAGGTAGAGAATATCCGCTTTACAAAGACAATGTTGTCCTTTACAGAACAAACGCGCAGTCCCGTGTCGTGGAGGAGGTTTTTTTGAAGTACGGCATCCCCTATAAAATTGTCGGAGGAGTTAAATTTTACGAGAGGAAGGAAGTTAAAGATATCATCGCCTATTTGAGGCTGATTCAAAACCAAGATGATTCCGTAAGCCTTATGCGGATAATAAACACCCCTTCCAGAAAAATCGGCGCCAAGACCGTTGAGGCTGTCCGCAATTTTGCCATGAGAAACAATCTTTCTCTTTACAAGGGCATGCTTCTGGCCGATGAGATCGCGGATCTTAATTCCGGCAAGTCCTCCGCTGTGGAAAATTTTGTTAAAACGATAGGGGATCTGCAAAATCTGAATTCGGAATTCCCCGCGTCCGGCATGATAAAACATGTTCTTGACCGCACCGGTTACAAGAGAATGCTTGATGATGGCAGTATTGAGGGAGAGGCAAGACTGGA